>JABWAN010000417.1 GCA_013361015.1 Candidatus Zhuqueibacterota bacterium
AAGGCCAAACGCTGTGGATAGGAACCGGTAACGGCCTCGCACGATTCGCTGCGGGAACATGGAAGACTTTTCACAGCAGCACTTCGGATTTGCCCGATGATTTCGTTTATGCGCTGGCGGTCGATGCGCACGGCAACAAATGGATCGGCACGGGATCAGGCGGGCTGGCGTTGTATCGCGAAGGCGGCGTGCGAACCAATATCGAGGCGCGCCCCAATGATATCGCCGCGCGATTCAGCTTGTCGCAAAACTATCCCAATCCCTTTGCCTCGCGCAAGCAGGGCGCCTTCGGCGGCTCGCACACGACAATTTCATACGCATTGCCGAAAGCCGGTGTGGTGACGTTGAAAGTGTATGACGCACTCGGGCGTGAAGTTGCCGTGTTGGCGCAGCACGAATTCAAAATGGCGGGCACGCACCAAGCAACTTTTGAGGCGAGGGACTTGCCGAGCGGCCAATACTTTTATCGTTTGGAAGTCGACGGCTTCGTCGTCACTAAAAAGATGGTGCTTGCGAGATAAGCAGGCGGGGGTTCACGCGCATCGCTTTGTGTCATTACTAGTGAAGAGCTACACAAAAGCATCGCCGATCAAAAACATCACGAGTGTATTTGCAGATTCATCAAGCGTTGCCATGTTTGAACACACACGAAACAAGCTAATGAACAAAGGGAGCTCAGAATGAACTTTGCCAAAAGGGTTTTTCGTATTGCAGGTATTTATGGCCTCCTCGTGATTGCGCCAATGTATTTTGCCGAAAATCAGATGAACCGCGACTTTCCTCCGGCCATCACGCATCCGGAGCACTTTTATGGATTCATCGGTGTGACGCTCGCCTGGCAAATTGCATTTTTGGTGATCGCCGGAAATCCCAGTCGCTTTCGCAGCATGATGCTGCCGGCGATGGTGGAGAAATTCTCCTGCATTGCAATATTCATTTTGTATGCGCAGCAACGTGTGCCATTTTTGCTCGTGGGCTTCGGCCTCATCGATTTGGTGCTTGGCATCTTGTTCGTGTTCGCCTTCTTGCGCACGCCGAAAATTTGACTTCAGACTTATCTCGATTATGCCGGCGAACGAAAGCGTTCGAGAAGCTTCAAACCGTGCCCTGCTGAAAACCGAAAGGCTCGAACATGACTGACTCCGCTATTGTAGCCGCTTACGAAATCGCGCAAGCGCGTTACGGTGAATATGGCGTCGATACCGCAGCAGCATTGGAGCAACTCAAAAGCATTGCCATTTCATTGCAATGCTGGCAAGGCGATGATGTCCACGGTTTCGAAACCTCGGAAGCTTCGCTTTCCGGTAGCGGCCTGCACGTGACGGGCAACTATCCCGGCAGAGCACGCAACGCCGCGGAGCTGCGCATGGATGCAGAGCAAGCCTTGGCATTGCTTCCCGGCCGCCACCGCTTCAATCTGCACGCGATGTATGGTGAGTTCGGCGGAAAGAAAGTTGACCGCGATGAAATTGCAGCCGAGCACTTCTATGGTTGGAGGGACTGGGCAAAGGCGAATCAACTTGCGCTCGATTTTAACGCCACCTGCTTCGCTCATCCCAATGCGGCTTCAGGTTTCACCTTGAGCCATCGCAAACCAGCGCTTCGCGAGTTTTGGATTGAACACGTGCAACGTTGCCGCGAAATCAGTGCGGCGCTCGGGCGCGAACAGAAAAGCCCGTGCCTGCACAATCTCTGGATTCCCGACGGCTCGAAGGATCTTCCGGCCGATCGTTGGAGTCCGCGTGCACGCTTGCGCGCGTCGCTCGACAAAATTTTTCAAGTGACACACAGCTCCAGCGCAATGAAAGATGCTCTCGAAAGCAAGCTCTTTGGCATTGGCAGCGAAGCCTACGTGGTCGGCTCGCACGAGTTCTATCTCGGCTATGCGTTAACGCAGGGGAAAATCATTTGTTTTGACATGGGGCATTATCATCCGACGGAATCCGTGGCGGATAAGATTTCCGCGGTGCTGCAATTCTGCCCGGAGTTGCTGCTGCACCTCAGTCGCGGCGTGCGTTGGGACAGTGACCACATCGTGCTGCTCAATGACGAGCTGCGCGCACTCGCCGAAGAGATCGTGCGCAGCAATGCGCTGGAGCGCATCCACCTCGCGCTCGACTTTTTCGATGCGAGCATTCACCGCGTGGCCGCGTGGGTAATGGGCGCACGCGCGACGCTCAAAGCATTGCTGCACGCCTTGTTGGAGCCGCGCGCCAAGCTCTTGCAATACGAAGCCGAGTGCGATTACGGCGCGCGACTCGCGCTTTTGGAAGAGAGCAAAACGTTGCCGTGCGGGGCGGTGTGGGATTATTATTGCTTGCAAATGAGTGTGCCCGTGGGTATGGCGTGGTTGGAAGAAGTGGCGCGCTATGAGGAGAAAGTAACGAGCCGGCGTGTGTGATTGCAGCGATAGCAGAAAATTTGCATAACCACCGTTGGCGCAATCTCGCCGGTCGGTTCATAAGCTCAATCTTGTTCCGCAACCGTCCTCTTGCAGCGCAGGTAAAAGCTGGGAAGCATGGCAAATAATGATGCTCGTCACGCCCGCCTGCAGCGCTGCAAATGCATTCTCCAGCTTGGGCAACATGCCTTTCGAAATCACGCCGGCCTCGCGCAAACGCCGATACTCTGCGAAAGTCAACCGTGGAATAACCTCGTCCTCGTGGTTGGAGGCGAGCACGCCTTTTTTATCAAAACAAAAAACCAAGCTGGTGTGATAGTACGCATGCAGCGCACGCGCGAGCGTGGCGGCGATGGTATCCGCATTGGTGTTGAGCATGTTGCCGCGGCCGTCGTGCGTGAGCGGCGCGACGACGGGCGTCGCGCCGGAGTTCAAAAAATGCACCAGCGCCGCGCTGTCCACGTGATCGATATCGCCAACCCAGCCATAGTCGATTTCGGCGTGCGCGCGTTTGTGCGCGAGCATGAGGTTCGCATCCGCGCCGGTCACGCCCAAAGCATTGCAGCTTCGGGCCTGCAAGCCGCTCACAATGGTTTTGTTGATCAAGCCCGCATAAACCATGGTGACTACTTTCAACATTTCCTTGCTCGTGATTCTGCGGCCATTCACCATTTGCGTCTCGAGGCCGAGCGTGTGCGCCAGCTCAGTCGCCATTTTGCCGCCGCCGTGAATCAGAATCTTCCTGCCGTTGATTTGCGCGAACGCATCCAAGAAAGCAGCCAAACCCGCTTCGTCGTCAATAAGATTGCCGCCCACTTTAGCAATGAAGAGGTTTTCCATTCGTTCTTATTACTCCGAGCGATATATAGGTTACACTTTTCCTCCTCGCCCTGTCATTCAGAAGGAATCTTTTTACTCGCTGGAACTGCTGCCGAGTGCTCAAAAAGATTCCTCCTGAATGACAGCACTAGAGGCAATGAGTGTAACCTATTTTGTGCTCCGATTAGTAACTGTGTGTTGTTGTTCGCAACCCTCTCGCGCTGTCATTCTGGAAGAACCAGCCCTCGCGCTTGGCACAGATCCCAAACCAAGCTCCATTCCCAGCGCTGGGGAAGATTCCTACGGAATGACAATTTCAAGGATGCGCTTGCTCAGTTCGTTATTGTGCGGCCAATGCTTTCGCAAAACATTCCAGAAAGTAATCCGCGTGCTCGCGTTGCAACGTGAGCGGCGGCAGCAAGCGTATCGTGTTCGCGTCGTGCGAGGAGCCGGTGAAAATTTTATGCTCGAAGAGCAGTTGCTTGCGCAAATTCGCGCTGGCGAACTCAAGCTCGATGCCGATCATCAAACCCAAGCCGCGCACTTCGCGCACGCCTTTGGTGAGGCGGCGCAACCCTGCGAGCAGATAGCCGCCGAGACTTGCGCTATTGGCAATCAGATTCTCTTGTTCGATCACTTCCACCACCGCGAGCGCCGCGGCGCACGCCAAATGACTCCCGCCGAACGTCGTGCCCAACAAGCCGTGCGAGGCTTGAAATTTGGGATGGATCAAAACGCCGGCCACCGGAAAGCCGTTGCCCATGCCTTTGGCCACGGTGATGAGATCGGGGCGCACGGGGCTAAATTGATGCGCGAAAAACTTCCCGCTACGGCCATAGCCCGATTGCACTTCATCCAAAATAAAAACGGCGCCGGAGTTTTCACACCGCGCTGCAATCTTCTGCAAGAAAGACGGCGCAGGCACGCGGATGCCGCCGATGCCTTGAATGCCTTCGACGATCACCGCGCAAATGTCGTCGCGTTCGAATGCACGCGTCAATGCGGCTTCATCATTTAGTGGAAGAAAAATCACTTCGGGGCGATCATTGATTGGCGCGCGAATTTTCGGATTGTCCGTTGCCATCACCGTGGCAGAAGTGCGACCGTGAAAGGAATGCTCGAACGCAATCACGACCTTCCTGCCGTTGTGAAACGATGCAAGTTTGAGCGCGTTCTCATTCGCTTCCGCGCCGGAGTTGCACAGGAAGAGACGATAATCAGCATAACCCGAAAGCTGGCCGAGTTTTTCCGCAAGCTCTGGCTGCAAGGGAATCTGCACGGAGTTCGAATAGAAACCGATGCGCTGAAGCTGCGTTTGTACTCTCTGCAAATAATGCGGATGGCAGTGTCCGATCGAAATTACGGCATGGCCGCCGTAGCAATCGAGATAGCGCGTGCCGTTTTTGTCCCACACATAAACGTCGCGTGCGCGCACGGGTTCGAGGTCGTAAAGAGGGTAAACGTCGAAGAGGGTCATGGTTGGTTTGGTTTTTTTGTCTTTGTCGCCTCGCCCCCTCGGGGGGCGTTGATCATGCAAAAGCCGCGCGTAATACCTGAATTTTGCGCCAAGCCTGACCGCATCTGCGATGAGCGCGGTCTTGATCATGACGCTAATCTACCCCTCGGGTGGTGCATAAAAAATTTTGCACGAAAGCTTGCCGGCAACTCCGAAGGAGTGAAATGTTTATAGTAAAGCTCGGCCACGGTTTCTACAAACTCCGATAGGAGTGGCATGTCGAATTCTCACGATAAAATCCGCGCCACCTCGATGAAATCTACATGTCACTCCTTCGGAGTTGCGGCTCGTCCCAGTTCGCCGTTTCTATAAACATGCCACTCCTGCCGGAGTTGTGTGCGGTGCGTCGTCGCGCTTTGACGAATGGGCAGCCCTCGAGCAAAATTCAGGTAATAAGGAGCGCTGTGCTTCCTACAGCCGCCCACAAAGGGGCGGGGACTACTCGCCTGCGGCAGCGGCTCGCACTTCTTTTAACACGCCCTTTTTATCCGCTTTCGCCAGTTCGTCGAACAAGCGCAGCACGCCCTTGACGATGCCTGCATCTTGGTTGAGGGCCCGCGCGGCGCGAAAGGCCGCAATGGCTGCGGCAATGGCCGCGGCGACATGCTGCGGGCCTTCGCACAACGCGAGGCCGGACCAAGCCAGGCCTTTGGCATCTAGCGCTTCGTAATTTTGCGCGCTGTGCGCCAACATGTGCTCGGTGTGTTGCACGGCCGCGGCGAAGGCTTCTAGTGCTGCCGGGCGATCTGCTTGCCGCAAGGCAATTGCGCCCAACAGCGCGAGGACGTTGTGATTGTTTTGTGGAAGATCGTACTGGGCGGCGTCCTTCACAGCCTGTAATGCAGAGGACAGATCATCAGAATAAAGATGCGCGAGGGCTAAACCTTGTCGTGCTTCATTCTGATCCTGTGTTTTTCCGATCTCATCAGCAATCTGAATTGCTTCATTGAATCGAGCAATTGCAAGTTGCCAATTCTCTTGGTCAATGTGCACTCGTCCCAAGCTTTCGA
>JABWAN010000418.1 GCA_013361015.1 Candidatus Zhuqueibacterota bacterium
GAAGCCGAAGTCGTAGCGCGATTCACGGTGCGGCTCATCATACCCAAGTGGCGCACGGGCTCCCAAAACATCCACATGTAACCCGTGAAGGCAATGAACACGCCGAGCGGCATGCCTTCCGCGCCGTTGGAGAGCACGTGCCGCAACACACGCGGCGCGCCCACGGCCCACACAATCAAACTACACAGGTGCATGAGCATCACCATCGTCGGCCAGAAGCGCGTCCATTCGTAATGCAGGCGATCGGCTTCCGCTTCGACGGCTTTGCTCTTTGTTTGAAAGCGGTCGTTCTCATGCTGTTCTTGTGCGAAGGCTTTCACCACGCGCATGCCGGGAATCACGTCCGAAAGCACGCCCGTCATCGCAGACCATTTTCTCCAAATGCGCAGAAAGAGCACTTGAATCTTTTTGCTGTGGCGATAGAAAAGCCACGTCATCAACGGCAATGGCAACAGCACCAGCGCGGCCAGAGAAATATCCATGAACAGTAACGCCACAGCCACGCCGATGATTTGCAGCACGGACACCACGATCTCAATAATGCCGAACGTGATGAAGTCCCACAAACGATCCGTGTCCGAGCTGATGCGCGTAATCAGCGAACCCGTGGAACGCGAAGCAAAGAACGAAAGGCTCAGCTTCTGCATGTGCGCATAAATTTGCTCGCGCAACTGCGTCGCAATCTTTTCGCCGGTGATCGCCATAATGCGCAACCGCAGGAACGAGGTAAATTCCGCAGTGCCCCACACCGCCGCGAGCGAGCCAATCACGACCCACAGCCAAAACCACGGATTCGCAATTTGTCCGCTCTCCGCCGGCCGCAAAATTTTGTCGATCAACGCGCCGGTGAGATACGGCGGCAACAATTGCAGCAGCGTCAACACCCACGCCAGCGTCAAGCCGATCGTCACTTCTTTGCGATGCGGTTTCAAGTACGTGACCAAACGCAAGATCACGCCCATTTTCGGAACCGCGAGCGCGGCCTTCGCTTCTTCAACGGATTCCAGCATCGCCTTGTGATACTCTTGCTGGCTATCGACTTCGCTCACGAGCGCTGCCGGCGGTTTCCCCGCAACCAAGCGTTCGCGCAGTTGCTCGGCAATAAATTGCAAATTGCCGATGGTGCGGCTCTGCCGTCGCGTGAATTGCGCCGAAGCCAACAACGTTTTTTCCGTGCCCACCACATTCAAACGGCTGCTCGACAATCCGGAAAGCAACTCGAGCTTTTCGATATTGCGCAACGGCACCTTGCGCGGCAACCACGCCGTGCTGCCGTTCTGCCACGCGCCTTCCGGCTGCAGCAAAACGAGATGCGCATCGCTCAACACCAACCAGCTTTGCGAAAATTGCAGGTGTGCATCGAGATCGCTCATTGCAAAAGCATGAATGCGCTCGCTGCCAATAGCGCGCTGCACTGCCGCTTGCACTTCCGGCGGCAACTGATCGGGTTGATGAAAAAAAGTCTGTAGAAAACTGGTCGTCATATATCGCGCCTTTTCTTTATAGTGAAGTTTTGAATTATCGTCGCAGCAATGTTATGCCGGCTTTTTCTTTGGTTTTGTCGCTGCTTCACCGAGGGATCATCTCTGTTTGTTTACCTAGGTGGCCTCTGCGCGCGAGGTGACTTAAAGCGCTTCGCGGATTGCAAAAAGCAAAAGCTTCGAGTTGCTAACGCTCATTGCCGCACACTAACTCTTGGCGGCGAACGCGAGCGGCGCACCAAGTGTGCATACGTTTCCGCTGCTCGAAAAGACCGATCTTCCGAAGGTTTATTGCCGGGGAAACAAAACTCTGCCGATGCCGCGCGGCATGGCATGAACGGTTCGGTGTGCGACGGTCAATGCCGCCCGAGGCGTGAAGGGACAAAGTATGGAAGAATCATAGCAGACCTCCCTCTTCCTTTCCGCGCGCATTGCAGAAAATCTGCGCCATTGAACTCGGCAAGAAAGGAAGCGAAAAATTTTTCGACGTTATTTTCATATTGGGATCGCGCACTAAGTGCGGCAAGATAGCAAAAGCTGGAAGTTTTGCCAAAATAATTTTACGGCACGAATTCCAAACCTTCACCAAATGCAAACCTGCCGGGAATCGTCACGGGCAGTTTGCCGTGAAGATGAAGCTCACCCATCAGCGCGCGCGCGACGAGTCCTTCCATCGTGCGCCCGCCGTTATACGCGCACAGGCTGGCGGCCGTCCGCGGCAAATGCTCGAACACATATGGATCGCCAAACGACACCGCGAACATGGGTTGGTTCAGCGCTTGCGCCACATTCATGAATTCATACGCCAAAGGCGGGATACGCAGCGCGCCCTTCCACGCACCGACGGACAGAAACATCGTCACGAGCAGGAGATCGGCCGCACGACATTGCGTGAGCGCATGTTCGAGCGCTGCAGCCGTCGGCTCCTGCGCCAGTGAGAAAATTTCGACTTCATGGCCATACGCACGCAATCTCTCTTGCAGATGAATGCCATCACCGGGTTGCAGAGCGTTTGAAAGCACCAGGGTAAAAATTTTCTGTGGCCGGCGCGGTTGCAACGGGAAGGCCTTGCTGTCCTTCTCCAAAAGCGTGAGCGCCTCGGCAGAAATTTTTTCGGCAATTTGCTGCGAGGCCGGCGCGCCCACGACTGCCATGATCTTCTCGAGCGCTACTTGGCGCTCTTCATGCAAGCCTAAATCCGCCTTCGCGGCGAGTATTCGTCGCGCCGCGCTTTGAATTTGTGTCAGCGCGATTTCGCCTTTTTCCACCGCCGCCACCAAACGCCGGTGCACTTTCGCTGTATCGGGCGGAATGAGCAGCATATCCGCACCCGCTTGCGCGGCGAGCACCGCGGCTTCTTCGTAGCCATAATGATCGGTGATGCCTTGCATCGTGAGAGCATCCGTGACCACGAGGCCGCGGAACCCCAAACGCTCGCGCAAAAGTTCGGTGACAATCTTGCGCGAGAGCGTCGCGGGCCGGTTCGTAGTATCGAGTTGCGGCAGCGCGATGTGTGCGGTCATTACTGCTTTCGCACCTGCTGTAATGGCGGCTTGGAATGGCACCAATTCCAGCGCGTGCAAGCGCGCCTCCTCGAAGTGCATCACCGGCAATTGCATGTGCGTATCCTGCGAAGTATCGCCATGCCCGGGAAAGTGTTTGAGCGTGGCAATCACGCCCGCGGATTGGCAACCACGCACATACGCTGCACCGAGGCGCGCGACCAATTGCGGATCTTCTCCGAAGGATCGCGTGTTGATAATGGGATTGCGCGGATTGTTATTCACGTCCAGCACCGGGGAATTGGTCCAATGAATACCCAGTGCGCGCGCTTCGAGTGCGGTGACGCGGCCGGCGGCATATGCATGTTCCTCGCTGCGCGTTGCGCCGATCGCCATCATACAGGGGAAAGCCGTTCCGCCCCCGGGTAGAAACGCGGGCAAATCCGGCGCACGGCCGCGCACGCGCTGCCACGGCCGCCAAAAAAATTGCAGGCCGGTTTCGAGATCGGCATTCACCAGCAAGGGCAGTTTTGCGAGCTGCTGCAACTCATTCGTGAGTATCGCAATATCGAACACATTACCGCCGGCAAGGATGAGGCCGCCGACGTGCTGTTCGCGAATGAGGCGCACGATGCGTTGAAAGTTTTCGTGCTCATAGTGTGTGAAGACCGCCGCAAAGTCGGCGACGAGCATTTGCCCGACCAATTCTGGAATCGACATCGCAGCGAGGGTTTGTTCGACCCACGGAGAGTTATCTTTTTGTTGAAGCATATCTTTTCTCGGTTAATTATCAAACGGGGATTCATTGCTTCCGAAAACTTTCATGCCGCGGCGCAAAGCCGCAGAGTTTTCGCAAGGAAAAATCGCATTCTTTTCCGCACGATTCGATTTTGTGAAGGCCATACTTGCCTTTCTCTACAGCTTTTGCTTTTTGAAGTCCGCGCAGCGCTTTATGTCAGCTAGATCGACTAGCCACCTCGGTAAACAAGCGAAGATGGCACGCAAGAACGCGCAGCGACAAAGCAAAAAAACTTCTCATGAAAAAAGGCTTCGCGACCTCATGCGCGCTCATTTTCTTCCAGCTCGAACGCGCGGATTCTCCTTTTGAGATCGTGCAGTTGCTCCACCAAGCCGCGCGTTTCCGGAAGGGGATTCGGCTCACGCAGCCAATACGATTTGCCGAGCGTTTCGAGCAAACGCGGCCTGAGCGCGTGTGCAGCCCGCGCTTGGTTCTTGAGCTGCGCAATGAAGTTCGGCACGTCGAGGCCAGGCTTTGCGGTTGCGGACAATCCTTCCTGCTCCAGTTTGCTTTCGATTTGACGGCGTTGCGCGAAAAGGTTGTCCAGTTCGATGCGCCGGCGCTCCAGCTCGGCGATGACGCCGGTGATGCGCAGTTTGATCGGCTCCAAATCATCGTGCTGAAATTGCTCCACGCACTGCCGCCAGAATTCTTCGCCCACCGCTTCGGCCGCGGCTTGCAAGCGTTTCGCATCGGTGCTGTTTTGGGCGCGCAAGGCGAGCACTTCGACTTTGTGTTTGGATTTGTCGAGCACGTTGCCCGCCGCGCCCTCCAGTTTGGCGATTTCGTGCTCACGGTGCGTAATCACGACTTGATACTGCTGCGCCTTTTCGAAAATGTTTTGCAAAACGGGCGATTGCGGAAGTGTTGCACTCAAAACAGTAAAGGCCGTTCGGCCGATCTCGCGATAATATGACTCCAATGCGCGATTGGCATTTTCGCGCTTTTGTTCGGCCGCGGAAATTTTGGCCACGGTGTTTTGCCACTCGGTTTGGGCTTCCTGCAAGCGCGTGATTTTGGCTTCGAGCTGATCCGCGGCATAGCGATTGTCGTGCAGTTGCAAAAACGCGCGGCTGATTTCGTCGGCATCGTTCAACGGCGGCGTTACACTCAGCAGTTCATAAACTTCTTTACCAAGTTCACGCAGCATGCGCCGCTCTTCTTCTTTGCCTTCGGAAAATTCCTGAATTTCGCGGTAGCTGGGTAAAAGTGCGCCGGCATATTGGCGGTGCAACTCGAAATCGGCGTAAAGGTCGGGATACTTCTCACTGCAAAATTCGACCAAGTTTTCGAAGCGGCGTACGAGCGTCGGTCGCGCGGCAAACAGTTCGTCTAGGAAGGTGAAAAAGCTGCGGCGTTGTGCTGCGGCCTGTTGCAGAATTTGCGCGAAGTTCATGCGACCATGCAGATCGTCCGTCATCATTTTGTTCATGGCTTCGGCGGCGTCGATCAATGAAAGCCCGAGCGCAAGGCCGAGATGATCTGCGGTGAAGTGCGTGCTGCGGCGATAGAGATTATAAAACGGCCAGCAGAGCGGATTGAGCCGTGCGAGGAAAACCAAGCCGCGCATTAAGACATTTTTCTGGCGCCGCGTCGCCATTAGTCCAAACATGCGGGCGAGCAGCCACAACAGTTGGCCGATGTCCGCACGCTCAATCGTTGCGGCGAGCAAGCGCTCGGGCATAAGCAACACAGCCGGCGCGCCCGGAAAGAGCCAGCGCGGCTCGAGCGCGGCCGTCGTCGCAACACGAACTTCCGTCGGGCGCGTGTAGCCGAGAACACTCGTGACGAGATTTTGGATGTAATGAATTTCCGGGAAAGTGTTCTCGCTTGCCGGCACAGTCTGGCCGCGCAACTTTGCCGCAGCGATGCGAACTTTGCACCATCCCACGAGACCGATGAGTAGATAAAGGCCCACTGCGCCGGCGAG
>JABWAN010000419.1 GCA_013361015.1 Candidatus Zhuqueibacterota bacterium
CCAGCAAAGAACCAGCATAGATGTGCTCGTCTTTGGTTGCGCCGTTATTGAAATTGATCAAGTAGCCAAGTCGTTCGTCCCACAATTTTTGTGCGAGCGCTACGCGCAGCGCTCGCGATTGCGTCGCGAAATCTTGCAATTTCTCCGGTGAATATTTCAACTTTGTGCCGAGGAAAACAAACTCATCCAAAGCGCGAAGCGCCAGCGCGGTGATGTAAGCGCGCGGTCCCGGCGCCTTGCCGATGTCCCACCAATCCGGCGAGGCGCCCCATAGCAGGCCGTCTTCGCCGCGATGGCTCAAGGTGAAAGTGAGACTTTTTTCCAAAGCCGGCTGCAGGCGTTGCAGCAAGGTGAGATCGCCGGTGTGGCGCAAATAGCTGGCGGCGACGAGTATAAACCAAAAGTGATTCCAATTGTCTTTTCCGGCAAACTCGGTTTTGAAGCCGTCCTCTCGCCAATAATAGGCGTGGGGAATAATGCTATCCGCGCTGACTTTGTTGGCGAGATAGAGCAGATCGGTGCGCACGCGGTGGGCGTCAAAATTGGCCGCGGCGAGGTCGGTCATCAACGCATCGTGCGTGAAATAAAAATTGTATTGCGTCGGACACGGCATGGGCACAATTTCATCTTCAAGAAAATGCCGATTGGCCGCGAGCAGAGCCTTGGCCCATTGCACTGAGTGATCGAGCTCGCCCTTGCCGGTACGAAACGCCGGCGCGCCACGCACCGCGGTTGCGATATGTTTCTCATAGGCCGCTGCTTCTGCGCGATAATTTCCCGCCAAATGTTCTGCCAGCGCCGCCGCTTCCGATTTTGTGGTGGAGGCCAGGAAATGAACGACGACCAGCGAGTCACCGGGAGCGAGATTTTTTTCATAGAGAAATGCGGCAGCCGGGCGATGCACGCCGCCGTTGATGGAAAGCTCGCGCCAACTATCCGTGTCGTTGCCGGAGATCCAATTGAGTTGCCCTCCACGCCAAAGCGTTGCGCTGTTGGCCGACCATTGACGCGGCGGCGTTGCGCCATTGCCGACCAACACCGTTGCGTTGGCGGTTTCCGGATCATCAAAATCGGCAAAAATTGCCTGTGTGGCGGGATCAAACGAAGTGTGAGCGCGATCTTTTATTTTATAACTCTGACAAGTGCGTAGCGTGGTTTCCCAATGCGTGTACAGTCGATGCGTGCGCGGGACGGAATCATGATTGATGGCGACCAAACGCACCATCATACCGGGGCTGGTTTGAAAAAAAGAATATGAAATGAGGAAGTGAGTTTGGTCGATCGGTTTGGAGAATCGAACCGCAGCGGGAGAAAGTAGGTAGTGCCATGGTTCCCAGCCAATCAACTTGCGGGGACCATCGTCAATTTGCAGGCCGAGAAAAAAAATCTGCGATTCATCGCGACGCCAGTAGTCGGTGCTCAAATCCATGCTATTCGCCACCGGCGCAAAGAAGCTGATGCGCGAGGGCAGCGGCCGGCTGTGGTGGCTCTCGAAACCAGCGTAAGGACCACCCACTTCGATCGAACCGTAGCCACCCTCGAATGCAACCGCGAGGGTGGAGTCGGGCTGGATAGAGTCATTCCCTTCGCCGGCAAACGCGGTGATCAAACCGGTCAATAAAAATGTGAACAGCGATAGCATCGGATCAACTCTCAAATAACGCGATGAGGAAGCTGGGATCCTTGTGCGTAACGCCTTGGGCCTATGATTGTCCTAGCCCTGTTTTTGACTACGAATTATCACTGCCGAGTTTGCCGTTAGCCACGCTTGCCGGCGGCGCGGTGGATTGCCGCACGACCAGTTCCACCGGCGTAAAAACTTTGCCGGGCAATTCTTTTTTCGTTTCGATCATTTCCATCAGCCGGCGCAATGCCACTGCCCCGAGTTCTTCTTTATCAACCCGAATGGTGGTGAGTGGTGGCTGCGTGTGAGTGCCGACCTCGACATCATCGAAGCCAACGATAGAGACGTCGACCGGAATTCGCTGCCCATGTTGTTTCAAGCATTGCATGGCGCCGATCGCCATGGCATCGTTTGCGGCAAAGAGGGCGGTAAACTGTGCGCCTCGCGCGAGTAATTTTTCAGCAGCGCGGGTGCCGTCATCAGTCGCCGTATTGCTCTCCACAGTTTCGATCAAATCATCAGCAGCCGCCAATTGGGCTTCCAGCAAGGCTTGTTTATAACCTTCGAGCCGTGTGGCGATACTCGGGTGGGTAATATCGCCGCCGATGAAAGCGATTCGACGATGTCCCAAATCAAGTAAGTGACGCACTGCCAGCTTCGCGCCGAGCAAATTATCCATCATGACCACGTTGCCTTGCTTGTGACGCGGCGAGAAATCAACAAACACGTGCGGCAGTTTGAGTTTGAGAATGTGTTCGGACAACGCGTTTGGCACATGGCCAGCCAGAAGCACCCCATCAACATTGCGCTCGCGCAGAAACCGCGGCAAGTCGGTTTCCACACGAAAACTCCGCGGCACGGTGGTGAGCAGGATGTAGTATTTAAATTTGCGGGACTCAAATTCGGTGCCAAGAAAAATTTTGGTGTAGAATGGTTCGGCGAGAGAGAAATGGTCATCGGTAAGGATGAACCCGATATTGCCGCTCTTGCGGGAGGCCAAGCCGCGCGCGGCATGGCGAGGATGATAGTTGAGTTGTTGCACAGCCTTGAGGACGCGCTGCCGAGTTTCTGCGCGAATGTTGGCCTTGTTATTCAAAACCAGCGAAACCGTCGCTTCCGAAACCTTGGCCTTTTGCGCAACGTCTTTTATAGTAGCACCCTGGCTCATAATTAAACCGGTTTAAAATTTTACTCTTATAACCCCTCGAATATGGGTAATTATTAGCGTATTACCCAAACAAATCGCCGGTGCCTGGAAAAATTTTCACTAAAGCGCTTTAATAGAATAATAAACTGCCTTGAACTTGTCAAGCAAAACTTGGGGTTCTGCTGAAGTTTTTTGTCTCGGAAGCTGAACTGGAAGGTATCGACGAGGGAGAGAGGAAACTTTCTCTCCACCATATGGTGAGGCCTGATGCATTCGCCAATGCAGAAAAATACCCATTTGGAAATGAATGTTTTCAATTTTAACTTTGTGCGAACGAGGTTCGACTCGAAAATATCCATGGTCGCGACTGGCTCTGTACAGTCGCAACATAAGGCCAGCCGCATAATAATTCTGACGCGGCGAACGCATGTTAGAGGAGATCATGTTGGAGAAAAAAATCCAAGTCCGCAACGGACTCGTTGCAGTTTACACCGGAGAGGGCAAAGGCAAAACCACCGCCGCACTAGGCACGGTTGTGCGCGCGATCGGCTACGGCCTGCGCGTTTACATGCTGCAATTCATCAAAGGCTCGTGGCACTATGGTGAATTGGATGGTGCGAAACTGCTTGCGCCGTATTTTACCATCGAGCGCATGGGTAAGGGCTTTTATAAAATCCTTGATGACAATTTGCCCGAAGAAGAACATCGTGCCGCCGCGCACGCCGCGGCGGAGCGTGCGCTGGAGGTATTGAAGAGTGGCGAGTATGACATGATCATTCTCGATGAGATCAACGTCGCAGTGATGACGGGCTTATTGCCGGTGGAAAAAGTTTTGGAGATCATCGCCGCGAAGCCCGCGACGTGCCATCTCATTCTCACCGGCCGCGGCGCGCCGCAAGAGGTGATCGACGCCGCGGATTTGGTCACGGAGATGCGGGAGATCAAACATCCGTATCAACATGGGAAGCTGGCGCAGAAGGGGTTTGATTTTTAGCAGGAAGGCAATTCGATAAAAGCAGCGCTGAAGAATCTTATTGATTATAACCCAGTGCAAACAGCAACGCGTTTCGAATCTCTTGCATTCTCTTTTCAGAGAGTTTTACAAGCAACGCGCCGAGCTTACTCTTAGTGACAGTTTGAATATGATCCAAATTGATAGCCCATAGAGCTTTCATGCCGTCGGTCTCATCAAGAACAACTTCAGTTGGAATCTCACGGATAGTCGAAGTAATCGGAGCAATCGTTACTTCTCCAAGAAATTGTGTGGCTGACGTACGCGTCAAAACAACCACTGGCCTTTCTTTGTCCGGCGGCTTGAATGTATACCACCGCACCTCGCCTCGTTCCATCACACACTCCAAACTTGCTCTTCTTCCCACACGTCGAACTCACCCTTTTGCACAGGGTAGCGCTGATAGCCTTCACGGTGTTGCCTTTCCTGTTCTCGGACTTTCAACCTTTCGAGATAATGAATAAGCGCTTCACGTAAAAACTCCGGCCACGTGGTTTGTTGTTGTTGAACGGCCTCGTCAACACGTAAACGCAATTCTTCATCAAGTGTCAATTGGATCGTTGTCATTGCCAACCTCTTTGCAAGCTCAAGCGATGATGCAAAATGATTTGCTGTTGCTATACTATGATACCACCGCAATAAAATCAAGAACATTTTCCGACTTAAATCACAGATTGCATTTTTCTCTTCCGATGGCTATGTTCGCCTTCGTCATTTCGGATTCATCTCCAGCATCTCAATATCAGCAAAGGAGAACCACGTGGCATTGTGGGATAAAATTCGCGGCGAGTTCATCGATATCATCGAGTGGACCGCGCCTTCGGAAAGCGAGCACATGGCGTATCGTTTTCCGCGCTACAACAATGAGATCAAAATGGGCGCACAACTCACCGTGCGCGAAGGCCAGGCCGCGGTCTTTGTGAATGAAGGCCGCATCGCCGATCTTTTCACACCCGGCATGTATACGCTCAGCACGCAGAATCTACCCATTCTTTCGACGATGCGCGGCTGGAAATACGGCTTCGAATCGCCCTTCAAGGCCGAAGTCTATTTTGTGCAAACCAAGCAGTTCACGGATTTGAAATGGGGCACGAGCAATCCCATTATGATGCGCGACGCGGAATTTGGGCCGGTACGCATTCGCGCGTATGGCACCTATGTGATCAAAGTCGTCGACCCCAAAACGTTTCTGCAGCAGTTGGTTTCCACGGATCCCGAATTCGAGCTGTATGAAATTGACAAACAACTGCGCAATGTAATTGTCTCGCGTTTTGCAGATGTGATTGCAGAAGCGAAGATTCCGGTTCTCGAACTGGCCGGCAATTACGATAAGCTCGGCAAGTTTATTTGTGATCGCATTAACGACGAGTTCACGGCGTTCGGTATCGACCTGCTCAATTTTTATATCGAAAATATCTCGCTGCCAACGAACGTCGAAGAAGCATTGGATCGCCGCACGGCCATGGGCGTGGTTGGCAATCTCGATCAGTATATAAAATATCAAACTGCGGAAGCCATTCGCGACGCAGCACAGAACACCGGCGGCGGTGCGGCCGGTGTCGGCGCAGGCTTGGGCGCCGGACTTGGCATCGCGCAACGCATGATGGAAAGTATGGGCGCGCATCCGAGCGCTCCGGCGGCGAGTACGCCTCCTCCTTTGCCACAATCTCCGGCTTATTATCTCGGCATCGGCGGCCAACAGCAAGGTCCTTTCGATCGCGCGGCAATGCAAGCGCAAATCGCTACCGGCCAACTTACCAGCGAAACTCTCGTGTGGAGTCAAGGCATGGCGAGTTGGACACCGGCAGGACAAGTCGCCGATCTTGCACAACTTTTTGCGGCCGTGCCGCCACCTTTGCCGTCGCAGAAATAAGCAGGCAACCTAAGGAAGCTTCATGACAATTGTGCTGTTGCAATGTACTTTT
>JABWAN010000420.1 GCA_013361015.1 Candidatus Zhuqueibacterota bacterium
AACCAGTGGCGGACTCGTCCGGTTGCAGCGGGATGAGCAGGGCCAATATCAGCGCACTGTTTTCAAACACGATTCCCAAAATCCCAACAGCCTCGGCAGTGATAATATCCGCCCGCTCTATGTCGATCGTTCCGGCACGCTGTGGGTTGGAACTTGGCGTGACGGGCTTCAGCAATTTGATGAGCAAACGGGACAATTCCAGCGCTTCGTTCACGACGAGAAAAATCCCCACAGCTTGAGCAACAACGTCATTCGTTCGCTTTATGAAGATCGCGCCGGCAGGCTCTGGATTGGAACGGATGGCGGGCTGAATCTCTTTGATCGCGCCACAAAACAATTCAAGCACTACACGGAGCGCGACGGTCTGCCCAATAATGCGATTTGGGGCATTCTGGAAGATGCCCGCGGCCGTTTGTGGTTGAGCACCAATAACGGCATCTCTCGTTTTGATCCGCACGCTTCGGCAGGCTCAGCGTTTAAAGATTATACGGTCGGCGACGGTCTGTCACACCAGGAATTTAATCGCGGCGCCTGGTTTAAAAGCAACGCCGGGGAAATGTTTTTCGGCGGCATGAACGGCGTGACCGCGTTTCATCCCGACAGCATCAAAGACAATCCTTTCATTCCGCCGGTGGTGATCACGGCTTTCAAGCGCTACAATACCGATGAGGCCGAGGGTGTTGCGATTGTCGAAAAAGGCATATTCGCCCGGCAGGAAATCAAACTCTCTTACAAAGACAATATCGTCTCCTTTGAATTTGCGGCGTTGAATTTCCGCAATCCAAAAAAAAATCAATACGCCTATAAATTGGAGGGCTATCGCGAGCAATGGATTCAACTGGGCACGAAGCGCGAGGTGACGTTTACCAATCTCGATCCGGGCGAGTATGTTCTGCGCGTGAAAGGCTCGAATAACGACGGCGGGTGGAATGAAGCGGGCACGTCACTCAAAATCATCGTCACGCCGCCGTGGTGGCAAACCTGGTGGTTTCAAGCGGGGAGCATATTGGCGATACTTGGTTTGATCATTTTGGGCCACCGGCTGCGATTGGCGGATATTGAAGCCAGAAACCGCGCGCTTGAGCAGGAAATTGCCGAGCGCAAGCAAGCGGAGCTGGAATTGAAAAACTCCCGCGAACAACTGCGCGCCTTGACCGGATACTTGCACGAGACCATGGAGCGGGAGCGCGTTTCCATTTCGCAGGATATTCATGACGAGCTAGGCGGCGTACTCACCGCGTTGAAAATCGATTTGACGCTGCTGGAGCGCGGTCTTGAAAAAAACACGGCGCCTAAGGATGATCTCAACTTAAAAGAGATTCGCTTGATGAAGCAGACCATCGACGCCACGATCGGCAAGCTGCGAGCCTTCGTGCGCCGGCTGCGGCCCGAGGTGCTCGATGATCTGGGCCTGGTGGCGGCGCTGGAGTGGCAGATGCAGGAATTTCATAAACGCATCGGCGTGGACTATGAGTTCAAATCGGAAGCCACGGCGCTTGCGGTCGAGGAGAATGGCGCCATCGCGGTTTTTCGCATTTTTCAAGAGGCGCTCACCAATATCGCGCGGCACGCCAATGCCGGCAAAGTCGTGGTGCAGATTGAGCAAAACACGGAGTACGCGCTCATCAACATCATCGACAACGGCGTTGGCATTCTCGCGGAAAAATTGGCCGCGCCGGATACCTTCGGACTGCTGGGCATGCGGGAACGCGCGTTGATGTTCGGCGGCGAGGTGAAAATCACCAGCGCCGCGGGCCAAGGAACCACCGTGATCATCAAAGTTCCGCTGGCGCAATAAAGCAAAGCCAATGACAGAAAAATGTAAGACAGAAAAATAGAGCCCGGTATCATCAAGATAATACTCACAGTGCAGCAACGAATAGGCTTTAAACATTTTTCTGCCCTCCATTTTTCTGTCTTTCAATGTTTTTGATTCCGGATTGGGAGATTAGGATATGATACGAACGTTGATCGTGGATGATCATGCTTTGGTGCGCGCCGGCTTTCGGAAAATTATCGAAGCCGAGATCGATATTCGCGTGGCCGGTGAGTGCGGCAATGCCGCGGAAGTCTTGCGCTTTCTTCGCGCACAGGAATGCGACGTGGTCGTGCTCGACCTCGACTTGCCCGGCAAGAGCGGCTTAGAGCTGCTAGCGGATTTGCAAAATCTGGCGCCCGCGGCAAAAGTACTGGTGCAGAGCTTTCATCCGGAAGAGCAATATGCGGTGCGCATGCTGAAGGCCGGCGCTTCCGGCTATATTACCAAAGAAGCCGCGGCGGATGAGTTGGTCAAAGCCATCCGCGAAGTCTATCATGGCGGCAAGTACGTCAGCCGCAAGGTGGCGCAATTGCTGGCGTTTGATTTGGAGAAAACCGAAAAACTTCCGCACGAAGGATTGTCCGACCGCGAATTTCAGCTCTTGCGATTGATCGGCTCCGGAAAAACCGTCGGTGAAATCTCCGAAATTCTGTCGTTGAGCATCAATACGGTAAACACCTACCGCAAGCGCCTTTTGGAAAAGATGAAGATGAAATCCAATGCGGAACTGATGTACTATGCCATCAAACATGATTTAGTGACGTGAAATGAAAAGGGAATGACAGAAAAATGTAAGACAAAGAAATGGGGCTTGGCGTCATGCCAAGGAAATTGACGATAGCAGACTTTAAACATTCCTCTGCCCTCACTCTTTCGGTCGTTTAAATGTTTTTGCAGCTTTTCGTCTTTGCCCCAGTTTCTTATCCACACTCACTTCCTCCCAGCCACGACCCTTCTTCGCAATCCGTCTTCCTTCTAATTTTTAAAAATCGTTTTGCCTAAAGTTTTATCCGTAGCGCCTGTCACATAAAATGTGACATCAAAATCACATTCTTGGGTGACATACTCCCAGCGCGGTTTTGCTTATTCTGCTCAACAGTATGAAAGCCGAGGAATTTTCTATGACAGTTTTGATCGTTGACGATTCGCCGGAGTTCCGGCGCAGCTTGAGGAAGCTGCTTGATACTTTGGTTGACGTCAAGATCGTTGGCGAAGCGGGCAGCGTGTGGGAAGCCATTCAGTTGGCCGCGGAAAACAAACCGAAGGCGGTGATTTTGGATATCAAGCTGCCAGGCGGTTCCGGCTTTGACGTGCTGCGCGAGATTAAGAAGAACGGGGAAAGAGCGCCGCTGGTCGTGGTGCTGACGAACTATGCCTCTGCGCATTACCGCCAGAAAAGTCTGGAGGGCGGCGCCGACTATTTTTTTGACAAATCCACCGAGTTTGAAGAGATACTCGCGGTTTTGAAAAATAAGTCCGCAATTGCGATCTGAGCAGAATAACGTGTGAAATTCCGATGCCACCCGAGCAAGATTTTTTGAAAAAAGTTTTGACGGTCATCGAAAAGCGCCTCGGCGAAGAGCGCTTCAATGTGACGGAATTGAGCCGCGAGATCAGCATGAGCCGAACGCAATTGCATCGCAGGCTGCAAGCGCTGCAACAGCCTTCGGCGAGTGCGTTGCTGCGCGCGTCGCGGTTACGCCGAGGCGAAATGTTGCTGCAGAAAACAGGACTCTCCGTCACCGAAGTGGCCTATCGCTGCGGCTTTCGCAGCGCGGCTTATTTTGCGCAGTGCTTCCGCGAGGATTTTGGCGTGACGCCCTCGCAGTTTCGAGACGGCGCGAAGTCGGACTTGGGCAAACGGATTCCCTGAATTTGAAAAATCGCCGTGCCAAAGTCTAACTTCACTTTTTTTCCGGCGTGCAACCTAATTGATACTCACGCGCCGCGCTTTGCGGTAAGAGTAGGGAGTATTCTTGCAATATCTCTCGTCATGGCTGACGCCCTCTCTCCAAGCATGGCTGTGTTCAACACCTAACGATAAATTGTTCTCTGGCTAGATGGTTTCAGGGTTAACCGCTTTGAGCCACTTAGCCAGTTAACAATTTCACCATTTACCGCTTTATCCTTCACACCATTCCTTCAGGAGGCTGTATGAGAAGAGCAGTACTTATCCGCGTAATCGCCGTTGCCCTCATGGCGTGGCTGGTTGCAATGTTGGGAACAAGCTCGGCCCAAGAGTGGGTCGAGATGCGGGAAAAAGGCGCGAATTTCTATGACATTCAGCGCAGCTTCAACCAATATTGGGAGGGACGAGAAGTTGAAAAAGGGAGCGGCTGGAAGCCGTACAAACGCTGGGAATATTGGACCGCGCCGCGCGTTTATCCGAGCGGCATTTTGCCCGAACCGGATCAAAACACCAAGGCCTTTCAGCAATATTTGCAGCGGCACGGTGCGCTGATGAAAGGTGCCGCAACTTCTTCCGTGACCACGGCCATACCCGCGGCCAATTGGACCTCTCTGGGGCCAAATGCTTGGACAAGAGCCAACACGAACAACGCGGCGCCTGGTCTCGGCCGCGTCTCTGCGATCGCCTTTCATCCGACCGATCCCAACACTATCTTCCTCGGCACGCCGGCCGGCGGCTTGTGGAAGACCACGGATGGCGGCGCGAGTTGGAGCACCAACACCGATAATCTCACGGTGCTGGGGATCTCGGCTATCGTGATCGACCCCACCAACACGAATGTCATGTAAATCGCCACCGGTGACTATGATTCGAACGACACCTATAGCATCGGCGTGCTGAAATCCACCGACGGCGGCGCGAGCTGGAACACCACCGGGCTTAACTGGACGGTCTCGCAAAGCCGCACGATCAGCAAGCTGCTCATGCATCCGACCAATTCCAGTATTCTGCTGGCTGCCACTTCCAGCGGCGTTTGGAAAACCACGAATGCCGGCGTGAGTTGGACGAACACAATCACCGGCAATTACAAAGACATGGAGTTTAAACCGGGCGATCCGGCAACCGTTTATTTGTCGAGCGGCTTGTCCTTCCGCCGATCGACCAACACCGGCGACGCCTGGACGTCGATTACCTTGCCGGCTGGAATTAGCGGATTATTCAATCGCATCAATATTGGCGTCAGTCCCGCCAATGCGAGTTACGTGTACTTGTTCGCCAGCAAAGCGACCGATTCCGGTTTTTTGGGCCTGTGTCGCTCGACCGATAGCGGCGTTTCATTCACCACGCAGTCAACGACCCCGAATATCATGGGTTATGACTAGGGCGTGATAACGGCTCCCTTTCCTGCACCGCAAACCAAGGCCGACGACAAGGGCCAAGGTTTTTATGACCTGGCTTTCGCGGTATCGCCGACGAATGTCGACGAGATTTATACCGGCGGCGTCAACATTTGGAAATCGACCGACGGCGGCGTGAACTGGACCAGAAAAACGCATTGGAAATATAACACCGATCCCGCGGCCTATGTCCATGCCGACGTTCATCACTTGGAGTTCAATGGCGCAAACTTATATACCGGCACCGACGGCGGTTTCTTCAAATCCACGGATGGCGGCACGACCTGGACGGATTTGAGCGCCGGAATGAACAGCACGCAGTTTTACCGTATCGGCAGTTATGCCGGCAGCGCCAACCTCGTTTATGGCGGCGCGCAGGATAACACCATCAGCCGCTACACCGGTTCAACGACCTGGGAAAGTTTCTTAAGCGGTGACGGCGCCGAATGCATCGTTGATCCGACCAACTCCAGCATCGTTTACATGTCCACGCAAGGCGGAAGTTTGAATAGATCAACGAACGCCGGCGCGACATTCTCATCCATTAAAAGCAACATCACGGAGGCTGGAGC
>JABWAN010000421.1 GCA_013361015.1 Candidatus Zhuqueibacterota bacterium
GTCTTCGGAAAACCGCGTATCGAGGAGGCGGAGATCCAGGAAGTCCTCGCTTGTCTGAGGTCTGGATGGGTTTCTACCGGGCCACGGGTCGGGAAGTTTGAAAGTTTGTTTCGCGAGTATGTTGGCAGCCAATATGCACTCGCGTTGAATTCGTGCACGGCCGGCTTGCATTTGGCGTTGCTAGTGGCAGGTGTGCAGCCGGGCGACGAGGTCATCACGTCGCCGATGACGTTTGCGGCTTCGGCCAATACCGTGATTCATTGCGGCGGCGTGCCCGTGTTTGTGGACGTCGATCCCCACACCGGGTTGCTCGACGCAGCGCAAATCGAAGCGAAAATCACGGCGAAGACCAAAGCAATTGTGCCGGTGCACTATTGCGGCCGCCCGTGTGACATGGACGCGATCATGGCGATCGCACGCCGCCACAATCTCATCGTCATTGAAGATGCCGCGCACGCGATTGAAACCTGGTATCACGGCCAGAAGGTCGGAAATATCGGCGACTTTACGGTGTTCAGTTTTTACGTCACCAAGAACATCATTACCGGCGAAGGCGGGATCGTCACCACGAACAATGCCGAGTGGGCGGAGAAAATCAAAATTCTCGGCTTGCACGGGATGAGCAAAGATGCGTGGAAACGCTATTCCAACGAGGGTTTCAAACACTATCAGATTCTCTACCCCGGCTACAAATACAATTTGATGGATCTGCAAGCTTCATTAGGCCTCCATCAAATTCAACGCGCGGACGAATGGCTCAAAATCCGTGAGCAAATCTGGAACGCCTATGATGCCGCGTTTAATGATCTGCCTCTCATTTTGCCCAAGCCCGCGGAGCCGGATACTGTGCACGCGCGCCATCTTTATACGCCATTGATCGATCTCGAGCGTGTGCGCGTCGACCGCGACACAATCCAACAAGCGTTGCAGCACGAGAACATCGGCACCGGCATTCATTTCATCTCGCTGCACTTGCACGAATATTATCGCAAAACCTTCGGCTTTCAGCCCGAGGACTTCCCACACGCGCGCTGGATTTCCGAGCGCACCCTGTCGCTGCCGCTCTCGCCGGCGTTGTCGGAGCAAGACGTCAACGACGTCATTACGGCCGTGCGGCGCGTGTTGCAGCACTATCATAGGTGAAACGGAGAGCATTGTGAATTCTCAATTGGCAATTGCAAATTCACAATGCCTCTTTCCCTCTTCCTCGAAACACTCCAATCATCTCTCGCCCTCCCGGAATTAAAAACGCCCGCTCGAACGTGGCAAAGGAATCAAATAATTTCTGCAAAGACTGCTCATTGAAACGTTGCCCGGCATAGGCAGGACTGTTCGCGTCCGGCTGGGTCAAGATGCGGCTGGCTTTGCCCAACCAATTGTCTTCCGAGGAGAGATTGCGAATCGGTTCTGCGATGATTACTTTGCGGCGCGCGGCGGCGAGCATCTTGTGCACGGCGACTTCGACATTGGGCAAGAACTGATAAAGGCTGCCTTGCATAACAACGAATTCCGCGGATGGAATTTCGTCTTGCCGAATATCAAACTGTTCCACGGATACGCCCTGTGCTCGGGCAGCACGCACCAGGTGCGGCGAAAGCTCAAGCCCGAGGTATTGCACGCCTTTTTTACGCAAGAAGCGGCGATAGAGATAGCAATCGCCGGCGCACACGTCCACCACCTGTGCGCTATTTGGAATCTCGGCGGCCAACGCCTCATAGCGCGCACGAAAGTGGCGGCCAAACAGCAGACGTATGGCGAGTTGATAGACGAATTGATTGGAATAAATGAGGGAAAAAGTTTGCGACATGGCGATTGTCCAATTTGTGAATGCCTACCTAAACAGATTTTCTCACACAGCAGATCCACGGAGGTGTTTTTCTGCTGCGCTTCTCGTCGTCGCGCAATGGGGAGCAATGTATTGGTTTGAAAAACGAAATATTGCAGTAAAGATGTTGCACTAAATAGCCAAAGCCAAACGCTCGCGCGTGCATATTAAGACCAGTATGCAAGCATCTGCGCGCAATTGCAATCGACAGGACAAATTACTAATCCAAATTGATGGCAGCAAAGAATTCTGCAGTCATTCTCGGCATCGATGCCGCATGGACCGTGCACCATCCATCGGGTGTGGCGCTGGTCGAACTACGCAAACGAGGACAACCGCGCTTGTTGCGTTTGGGCCGGTCGTACGAAGAGTTCTGTCGCGCAGAGTCATTGCAGAAAGCGCATTGGCGCAAACGTGCGCGTGGCACTTCGCCCGATATTGCGGGGCTGTTGCGTGCGTGCGAACAATCGACCGACGTGCCGCCGCAGGTCGTCGCGTTAGATATTCCATTATCGCACCGGCCCATCACACAACGCCGTGCATGTGACAATCTCGTGACTTCCGCATATGGCTCACGTTGGGCGGGTACCCATTCGCCTTCGGCACAACGTCCCGGAGAAATTTCCAATCTGCTCGCGCAGCAACTGTGCGCTGCCGGTTATGATTTGAAAACGAATGATAGCTTGCCGATTTCAACAGCCAAACGCTCCTTCATCGAATCGTATCCGCACCCGGCGATCATCGAGTTGTTGCATTTGCCCAAACGCCTCGCCTACAAAACTTCGCGCATGGCGCAATACTGGCCGGAGCTAACGCCGCAAGCACGCCGGCTGCACCTTTGCCGCAACTTGAACACACTGCGCGATGCGCTCGCGCATGAAATCGAAGACGTGAAGACTTTCATTCCCTCCGCGCGAACATTGTTGCAGTATGGCGGAGTTGCCGCACTCAAAGGCATGGAAGACGCGCTCGATGCCATCGTATGCGCATGGAGCGGCCTCCAATTTTGGAAGGGCAAAGCGGTCGCGTATGGGAATACAGAGGCGGCGATCTGGCTGCCGATGCCGCTTTCACCAACATGAAGGCGCAAGCAAATACGACAACAAATCCCCCGAGGAATGACCTTCTCAAATCTTTTCTTCAAACCCGAAATTTGGCGGGTACCTCTTGCAAGTGTTTTTCCTCAAGCCTATAAAAAATTTTCAGGATGAAACATGTCTGCTCATTACGAGTTTGATCTCGTCGTTATCGGCTCAGGCCCGGCGGGCGAGAAAGGCGCGGCGCAAGCGGCTTATTTCGGCAAGAAAGTCGCCTTGGTGGAGCGCAGTCCGCATCTCGGCGGCGCGGGCATCAACACCGGAACCGTGCCCTCGAAAACTTTGCGTGAAACCGCGCTCTATTTTTCCGGCCTGCGCCAGCGCGGCCTCTACGGCATTGACTACTCATTGAAAGAGAACCTCACGATCGGCGATTTCATGTATCGCAAACAAATCGTCGTAGAGAATGAATGGCAACTCATTCAGCGCAACCTTGAACGCCACAAGATCGCACTCGTGCAGGGAGCTGCGACGTTGCGAGACGAGCACACGGTGTGCGTGCGCCAACCCGAGGGCGCCACGCGCGAGTTGCGGAGCGAGATCATCCTGCTTGCCACCGGCTCCTCGCCTTTTCATCCCCCCGAAGTTTCGTTCGATCATCGCGTGATTTATGATTCGGATTCCATTCTGCGCATGAGCCACATTCCCAAGAACATGGTGGTGGTCGGCGGCGGCGTAATCGGTTCCGAGTATGCTTCCATCTTCACGGCGCTGGGCGTGCACGTGACGTTGATCGATTCGCGTGAGCGCTTGCTGCCCTTTGTCGACCGTGAAATCGCCGAACGTTTGCAGGGACAATTGGAGCGGCTCGGGTTGCGCTTTCTCTTCAATGACCGCGTGCGCCATATCACCGTTGGCGAAGCGCACGCGGAGCTGGCGCTGCAAAGCGGCGAAGTGTTAACTTGCGAGATCGCCTTGTTCGCGGCGGGCAGGCAGAGCAACGTGCAAGATCTGAATTTGGAAAATCTCGGCGTCAAGCTCGGCAATCGCGGGCTGATTTTGGTGAATGAAAAATATCAAACCACGGTTCCGAACATTTACGCCGCGGGCGACGTGATCGGGTTTCCGGCGCTCGCTTCCACTTCGATGGAGCAAGCGCGCGTGGCCATGGTGCATGCTTTCAATTTGCGCTACAAAGAACAGGTTGCGGCGACCCTGCCGCTCGCGGTTTACACCATTCCGGAAATTTCCATGGTGGGGTTATCCGAAGAAGATTGCCAGAAAAAGAATCTCTCCTATCTCACCGGCAGCGCATTATACGAAAACAATGCACGCGGCCAAATCATCGGTGATTTGAGCGGCATGCTGAAACTGGTGTTTTCCCCTGTTGACAAAAAACTTTTGGGCGTGCATGTTATCGGCGAGATGGCTTCGGAGCTGGTGCATCACGGCGCGCAAGTGATCGCAACCGGCGGCACGATCGACGCCTTCATTCATGCAGTGTATAACTATCCCAGCCTTTCGGAAATCTACAAATACGCGGCGTATGACGGGTTGGGCAAGCTTGCTCGCTATCAGGCTTTACAATCTTAAAAGCGAGCAGGCTGTGTTTTTCAAATACGCCGGCAACATCGGTGCTGCGCGCAGCTTTCCATCAAAATCATTTGAACACGCAGACTGGGCGGAAGTTCTTAGGGCTTGTATTTAGTGGCAAACTTTGGTATGTTGCGCGTGCAAATATTAGGCATGCCAACAATGCCTGTGAGCCGTGCCAGTGCCTTGCAGTACGTTAATCTTTGCTATCAGTAGCGGTGCGGCTCGCGTGCCGTGAGATGGGTGAGAGTTAAGACAATCGCAGTGATGTTCTCTTTAGTAAAAAGCCAGTTGCTTCGTTTTTCTATCGCGCGCGGAGAAATTCAACCAAGCTGCGCGCGCGCGCGACAGGCCCTTCTCATTCCTCAATATCCCACCGCAAAATTCCAAGCAGTCACACCGAATAGATTTATCAAATCCAGTACGGGCCATTTACCCCGTCCGCAAGTGCTCGCCGGGGTATTTCGCATAGCGCAGCGCATTGGTGTGTTGCTTTTTGGGCAGACCCAGCCCGCGCACGAGTTTGTGAAAATTGAACTTGTTAAGCAGGCGGCTATTGCTCAAGCGTTGGCATATCTCTTGACAAGATCACAGCATGCGGTTCGCGACAGCTACAGCACGGTTGTCTCATCCGCAGTAATCGCAAAGCAGCAGTTTGAAAACCGCGTCTCAAGCAAACCATACCCGTTAAGGTTCGGAATACCTCGCAGCATTCGTATGCGCGCTGTTTCTCTTTTATCAAATGTTGAGCAACGGGACGTGGGAGTGAAGAATTGAGTCTCAATGAGTATACTTCTAAATAGCCTCTGCCCAAATTGGCGCCATCTGACATCTCAAGCAACGAGGTAGCACCTCGGCGCGGAGTAAAATTTGGGTGCGGCTTGTCATCTAACTTTTCATTAGTGAGGAGGAGTTATGAAGTACAAACTAAACTTCCTGATGCTGGCGTTGATGTTGGGTGCGGCTTCGTTGTTCGCGCAAGACATGGCCGGCACGGTGGCGATGGGTGTGCGTGGTGGCGTGACCAATTATGAAGGCGACGATTTCGATACCGCGGAAATACGTCCGTACGGCAGCGTGTTTGGCGAACATTTTCTCAGCAATCGTCTCTCCGCTGAAGTCGCGTTGAATATCGGCCGCCTTGCCGCTAAAACCGGTTCACAAGACTTTCGTTCCCAACTCACCGGCTTGAGCTTACTGGGCCGCTTGGGCATTTTGAAAAGCCATAGCTTTCGCCCATAT
>JABWAN010000422.1 GCA_013361015.1 Candidatus Zhuqueibacterota bacterium
ATTCAAAACCAAACTGAAAGTGGAGCACAGCCTCATCTTTTTCAAGCGCTACGCGAAATGGTATCACTGGCTCACGATTCCATGGTGCATCGCGGGCCTTGCCGCTTGGTTTGTCTTGAAAGAGCTGAGTAAGGGGAATTGGGGTGTGATTCTGGCTTTGCTGCACGGCTTCGCGCGCGCGCCGCAAAAGTTGCAGAAAAGGCTTTAGAAGCAGCAGTTTCATGAACGCGCGCTTGCTTTTCGGAATCCACGGTGCTATTTTGCCGCTCGCAAAAAAATCTTTCACCGCAATTTTGGATAGAAAACTCCAGGCTCATGATGACGCCCACGGTCGAGGTTGTGATCCCGCTGTATAATGAAGAACGTGATATCACTCCGAGTATAACGACGTTGCGGGAATATTTGCAGACGCATTGTCCCTATCAGTGGCGCATCGTCATTGCGGACAACGCTTCCACGGATCGCACGCCGGAATTGGGGCGCGCGCTGGCTGCACGCTGGCCGGAAGTTAAATACGTTCGCTTGGAAAAAAAAGGCCGCGGCCGGGCGTTGCGCCGGGTTTGGCTCGATTCCGAAGCCGATCTTTTGAGCTACATGGACGTGGATTTGTCCACGAACCTGCGCGCATTTTTGCCTTTGCTGGAACCGCTTGCGCGCGGCGAAAGGGAAATCGCCATCGGTTCACGTTTGAAGCGCGGCGCCAGCGTGACGCGGCAATGGAAACGTGAAATCATTTCACGCCTCTATAACCTCATCATCGCGATCATGTTTCCCCGCCGCAAATTCTCCGATGCCCAATGCGGGTTCAAAGCGCTCACGCGCAAGGCCGCACAGGAGCTGCTTCCGTTGGTCGTCGATCAAGGCTGGTTTTTTGATTCCGAATTGCTCTTGCGCGCCGAGCAACGCGGCTATACGATTCACGAAGTCGCGGTCGAATGGATCGAGGACCTCGATTCCCGCGTAAAAATTTGGTCGACGGCTTGGGACGATTTGAAGGGTCTGTGGCGCGTGCGCTGGACGCCCCACCCGGCGCCGATGAATATCGAAAGCTGAGAAATGGAAGAAAGCCTCTATCATCTTTTCAACGAAGTCCAAAAAAGCCATTGGTGGTTCTTGGGTCGGGCCGCAATCGTCACAAAGCTCATCGAGAAATATTTAAGCACGCGCGAGCGCATATCGGGACGACGCGTCGAGCCGAACACGTTGGCTGAGATCGGCTGCGGGACCGGCGCCATGATTCCATTCCTCGAAAAATTCGGAACCGTGTACGGCATCGAAGCCTCGCAAACGGCGATCGACCTCTGCCGGCAAGATGGCTTTCAAAACGTGTACTTGCACAGCGATCTGCAATGGCAGAACCGGAGTTTCGACGCGCTCGCATTCCTCGACGTCATCGAACATCTCGATGACGATCTCGAGTTCGTCAAGCATTATTTGCAATGGCTCAAACCCGGTGGTTGGGTTGTGGTGACGGTGCCGGCATTCATGTGGCTTTGGAGCGAACACGACGTGATCAATCAACACCGGCGGCGCTACACGCGCGCACAACTGCGGAGGCTTTTGGAAACGGCTGGACTCAAAATTTGGAAGGCCTCCTATTTTAACTCAATATTCTTTCCCCCGATTGCTTTGATTCGTTTGGCAAAAAAACTGTTGCCGCAAAACACCGGCACTCCTCGCGCCGATTTGAATTTGACGAGCTCCCGTTTCAACACGCTCTTCAAAGTGATTTTTGCCAGCGAGCGCCACTGGCTGGCGCACTTTTCCTTTCCCGTTGGGATCTCCATCATATGCATTGCGGAGTACAAGTAAATGGCGTTCCGAAAATTTCCGGCGGTAATGATTGCGATGCTCCTGCCTGCCGTGCTTTTTCTCGGCGCGACTCTGCCCAACCTCCCGCTCCCGGGTTTGCAATATGACGAGCTTTATTACGTTCCGCCCGCGGCAGCATTGCTCAAGCAGCAATATGATACGGATTACGTAAAGATCGATCCTTCCGTCGTGCATCTGTTCGGACGGCCATTCCCTTTGATGTTCAACTACTACACCAGCTTTTTGCGCACGTACGTAACGCTGCCGGTGTTTGCATTGTGGGGCATCAATGTCGCAACCGTGCGCGGTTCTTCCATCGCGCTCGGCACCATTGCACTGCTGTTCTTCATTGCCTTCACGCGGCGCTTGACCGGCCGCCTCGAAGTGGCGGCGATGACCGGCGTGCTGCTCGCATTGGACGCAAGTTTCATCGCCTACACCCACAATGATTACGTTGCGGCGAGCCTAATGATGGCCCTCAAAGGTGCGGGATTGTGGGCGCTGCTGCGAGGGTGGCAAGAGCACGAAAACCGCTGGCTCTATCTCGGCGCGTTGCTGATGGGCTTGGGTATCACCGATCGCGCGAGTTTTTTGTGGCTCCCCTTCTCGCTTGCGCCCGCGTTGCTCCTCGTGCACGGCAAAGCGCTTTTGCCGGAAGTGACGCAGCGTTTGCCGCAACTGAAGCACTGGTTGTTTGCCGCGCTTGCTTTCGCGCTCGGCGCTGCCGTTTTCATTGCTTTCAATCTCGCCACTTTTGGCGGAACGTTTTCGCCCATGGCGGGCAGCTTCCGGCACACTACCGGCGGCGCAGATAATCTGGATTTCTTCGGCAACCTGTATTTGCGTTTGCAGATGTTGACGGACGTGTTCAGCGGGGGCTATCTCTCGCATGCGATTGCCGGGGAAGTTGCCTATCAAACTACGGGCTGGCATTTTTCCGGCTCGCCGTTGTCGTGGCTGGTGCCGTTGTCATTCTGCTATTTCGTGGCGAAAGCCTTGATGAGACGCATGGCCCGTCTTCCGGTGAAGCGCAGCATGGTCTTTCTTCTTGCTATGACCGTCTTGCTTTTGCTCTTCACCTGCTTCACGCCAACGCTGCATCGCGGGCATCAACTGCTCATGTTGTATCCCTTCCCGCACATCCTAGTTGTGCTGTTCGTACTTGAAATGCTCGTGCGGCAACGGATGATCTGGCGTTTTTCAGCGCGCACACACGAAAGACTCTGGGTTGCCGTGCTGCTCGTTCTCATGCTGGCCATGGCAAGGCCGATCATCGATTATCATCAACTCCTGCAGCGCACTGGCGGCCGCGGAGTATGGTCCGACGCCATCTACGCAATCGTGGCCGAGGCGGACCAACATCCCGAACGCACGATCGTGTGCATGGACTGGGGCTTCAACGCTAATTTGCTTGCGCTCACGAAACCACCGGTGCGCACGATTCGCAATTACGAAACCACGCGACGCACGCCGCAACAACTCGCGCAGCTTTTCGATCCCACACATGTTTTTCTTTTGCACGCGCCGGCCTACACGTATGTGGGCGGCGCGCGCGAGGATTTCTTCGAGGCCGTGGAACAGGCGCGCGCGCAGGTGGATACGCTGCGCGTTTTTCATCAACGTGAAGGGCAGCCGGTCGCGTATCTCGTCAGCGTGTCCAAGCCGCACAAGGAGCAATAGAGTTTTGGATTGCTGGGTTGATGGATCGAAGTATTTTCCATCACTCCATTAATCCAAAACTCCAACAATCCGTCAATCCACTATTTCTCAACCCATTAGTCCAGAGAAACTCTCCGTGCGCCTTAGCTCACATCTCGACAAAGGCATTTGGACGCTTGCCGATAAAAGCATACTTGCGGCGTATGGAATTCTGTTCATGCTGTTGGTGGTTCGCATTCTGCCTGAACAGGAATACGGCAATTTTGTTTTGATCCAAAACGCCTTCCTCATCCTTTCGCATCTCGGGGTGTCGTTGGGCATGGCGCCCTATGTGAAGCACTATCACGATAATCCCAACCGCCTGGCCTTGCAGAGCAACGCGCTGTTGTTGTTCGCCGGCTTCTTTTTGTTCATCATCATAACGCTCTGGCCTGCCCGCATGACGCTGGGAGCATGGTTTAACAGCCCTGATTTCGCCGCGCTCTTCTACTTTGTTCCGCTGCTCCTCGCCGCCTCTTTTCTCAAACAATTCACCAATGAAATGTTCCGTGCCAGCTATCGCATCAAGGCGATCTGTTTGACCGACGCCATGCTCGTCTTCAGCAACGTGATCATGGTCGGCGTGTTGATTTACACGCACCAATTGGATTCCGCTTTTGACATGCTGTTGACCACGACGATTTCCTATGCGGCCGCATCGGCGGTGGGCTTGGTGCTCGCCTTTCGCCAATTAGAATTCGGCTTTCGCGTGGAACGCAAACTCATGGGACGCATGTTTGAGTTTGGCAAATATACCATGGGCAGCAGCGTCTCGGGCATCGTCTATGAGCGGGCGGATAATTTCATCATCGCCGCCTATCTCGATCCCGCGGCGGTCGCGCTGTTCAATGCCGCGCGCAATTTTCTCCGCGTATTCGATTTCTATCGCCAAGGCCTCTCGCTCATCGCATTTCCCGCGTTCACACGATTGCATGCGGAGCGCCGCGCACAGGATCTGCGCGCGCTCTACGAGAAAGGCATCTTATTTTCAAACTTCTTGCTCGTGCCCGCCGTGCTCGTGCTCATTCTCGGCGCCGACTTTTTTTTCAAAGTGCTGTTGGCCGATCGCTATCCCGAGGGCCCGGGCATCTTGCGCTGGTTCGCGTTACTGGGACTATTCGTGAGTTGGCACAGCATCGGTGAAGGCTTGCTGTTCGGCATCGGCGAATCAAAGTATCCTTTCTGGACGCGCTTAATTGCAACCCTCGCCAGTCTGGTGTTGAATATCGTGCTCGTCAAAGCATTCGGCGTGATGGGCGCCGTGTGTGCGACGCTGGTGTCTTTCGGATTGCTGGCGGTCATCTCAACGTATTTCGTGCGGCGGCACGTGAAATTCACATTGGGCAGCATCTTGCGCAGATGGCATGATGCCGTGCGGTTCGTGAGAAAACTTCGCGAGGCCAAACTTTAGGCGCGGGAAAATGGCGCTGCGGCAATGCGCGATTGCAAGGTGCAGCAGTATGGGCATTGCACCGTGCGGCAATGAAATCCATGTGTGCTGGAAGGACCATTCCTCCCAGCCAGCGTCAAACTGAAGCCGAGCACTTCAAAGAATCTTTCCACGTGCTTGCCCTGCGAGTTTCTATTTCGTATATTGCCGTTCAGCACAGGGCTCCCGAAGGCTAGCAGCTTTACAGGTTTGCCGGGAAGCCCTATTTTTTTGTCACGGCATTCAGCCTTCAAGGAAAACATGATTGAACCTAAGACTTTTTATCGCAAATTGGATGATCTGCTGCGCAAGATTGGCAAGGAAAAATCCGGCAAGAAATTTCTCGCTACGATCGTGGCCGAGATTGAGCGTTTATTTGGAGAAGATTTGCGCCTCACGAACGGCCGCATCTATCAGGAACAAGGCGAAATTTTCACGCTCATAGCACCGCAGGAAAAAACTAAGCCCAAGCAAGGCCACCGGCTTTCCGCAAAATCAGAAGCCGTGCAACGCGTGCTCAAATTTGGCAGCTATATTTTTGATGACCCCGCTTTGGGCACGGAATTCGGCATCGACGGCCAAACAGAATATGCCATTCCCGCGGCATTCACCGTCGCGCGCAATCCTGCTCGCCGCTGGCTGTTCGTGTTCGAATTAAACAGCGGCTGGTCGCGCGAAGAAATCGAATTTTGCATGAACGCCGTGCGCTCGGCGCTCAACTATCGTCTCTTCTCGGATGCGATCAAAAAC
>JABWAN010000423.1 GCA_013361015.1 Candidatus Zhuqueibacterota bacterium
CCGGATTGGGCCGCGACACGTTGAGCAGAGACGAAGGGCTGGTTTTGCTTGAGAAACTGTCGCTGGTCAATAAACAAGGAAGCCGATTCAGCCTATTGCCATTAACCAAAACCTACGTTCTTGGTGAGGTGGTGAAAAATCCCGAACTGGAAGCCAGGTTAGGCCGCCAGTGGATTGATTACTTCAAAAGCCTTTTTGCCAATCCCGAGGACGCTTACTATTGGCGGTGGTTTAGTTATGAGTTTGTCGAAGAGGGTTCCAATATTGTCGCGGCGATTGATTGGGCTTTCGCAAATGCTGAAGCTGAAGATGTTCTTACTTTGAGCTATGAGGCGTATTGGTATTTGGAAGTCGTAGGGCGCTGGACGGAGCTTTATTCGCTTCTGCAAAGATCGCTGCAATTAGCTCGTTCGGTTAACCATCAAAAGACTGTCGCTCGATTTCTTGGCGAGATGGGATGGATTGATCGACAACGGGGCAAGTACGATGAGGCCGAAGAAAAATTTACTGAGGCGCATCGCATCTTTCTCGAGCTAAAAAGCCGTGAAGGCGAATGTATCGCACTGCAATGGCTGTCGAGCGCGAACCGCAAACGGAGGCTTTTTTCTGAATCAATGCGATTGTGCGAGAAGGCGTTGCAGATTGCGAGGGATTTGAATTCTGGCGATCTCGAGGCGTTGGTCAATACGGAGAGAGGAAAGTTGTATCGCGATATGGCCGAGTGGGAAGAGTCTTGGAAGATATTTTCCACAGTCCGAGATTGGTTTGAATCGCGCGTTGCCGAAACGCCGCGTGACGAGGGCCTTGCCGTCGGGACATGGGGACACTTGGCGCTCGTTGCTTATCACTTGGGAAGACATGAGGAAGCGAAAAGGCTTTGCTTGAGGAGTTTAGAGTTCTTTGGTGAGAAGGGTTCAAAGGGCTACATGGCAACTTTAAAATACCGTCTCGCTTTGGCAGAGGAAGCATTGGGCAACCGCAAAGAAGCCCTGAAACACGCCGAAGAGGCGGTGCATTGGTTCGAGCGCTTGGAGATAAAACCGGATGTTGATGAAGCGCGAGCGTTTTTGCTCAAGCTGCAAAAGAAAGTGCATTGAAAATTATCACATCTGGGCAGTCGCCCGCAAATTCTGCTTGTTTCCATACCGCGCTCTGCTTAGTTTGATTTGATTGATGAAATCGAAGAAAGGATGGAATCGTATGCAATCACTCCAAACCACTGCTACCGTTACCAGCGATGGAAAGCTCATCGCACAAGTGCCCCCGAGCATCTTGCCTGGCAGGCATCGTGTAGTTTTAGTTATTGATGACGCCTCAACTAAGCAAGTTCCCCAAGCCCCGGCGTCAATGAGCGCATTAAAAGTTTTCAAATGGAACGCTTGGCCGGCAGACAGCACTTTCCGGCGGGAGGAAATATATGGTGACGAAGGACGTTGAGCGGCTGTTCGTTGGCACCAACATTTTAATCTTCGCCACGAATTCGCTGTCGCCGTGGCACCTCGCCGCAACCAAAGCATTGCAAGAAGCGCGGCAACTCGGCGTTGAGTTGATTCTCAGCCAACAAATCCTGCGGGAGTATTTGGCTGCCGCAACGCGCATCAATATTCTGGCAGAAGGGCCGCCGTTCGCGGAAATTCTTGAGAACATCTGCATCTTCCGAAACGACTACACAATTGTCGAAGACAACTCCTTCGTGCTTGATCATCTCATAGAATTGCTGGAGAAGACTCCCACCTCAGGCAAGCAAGTCCACGACGCCAACATAGTTGCCACTATGCAAACCCACGGCCTTCGTCATTTGTGTACCCATAACGTCGCCGACTTTCAACGTTTCAGCCAATTCATAGAGATCGTTCCGCTAGTGTCTGTCACATAAAAAATCATCCAAGAGAGAAGCATGCGTGAAGTTCGCGCGAAAACGCTGGTGTCCAATCCCGTAGCTGTTGGCGCCAATCCCATTGAGGTGGATTGCTTGGTTGACACTGGCGCCGTCATGCTTATGCTGCCCAAAGAAGTGGTTGAAAAACTCGATTTGCCGATCACGGGCAGAGCCGTCGTCACGCTTGCCAACGAGACGCGCGATGAAATGGAGATTGCCGGCCCTCTGAGTGTAAAGATCGGCGACCGTCAAACTCATTGTGATTGCCTTGTCGGGCCGATATTGGGCGAACCGCTCATCGGGCAGCTCATTTTGGAAAGTTCGGATTTGATCGTGGATTCGCAGCGCCGCACCTTAGCTCCTCGCCCAGAGTCGCCCGCTTATCCTTCGTTCAAACTCAAATAACCTTGGGAAAACAATTCACAGAGCGTGTGGCGTATAAACGAAGCTCACGGAATTGGAGCCACTGATGAACCCCCTCAATCTCCTCCCCGAAGACGTGCAATGCCCCAATTGCGGCGTTGAGTTGAAACTCAGCGAAGAAGAAAGAACACGCCGCCAATTTACTTGCTCGGTTTGCCGCGAGAGCTTTACGGTTAAGCCGGACGCAATGTACTGCCCGCAATGCGGCGCAGAGTATCGCCCCGAGATTATCGAATGCTCGGATTGCAGAGTGCCGCTTGTCGAGACGCTGACCGAAGAGGCACCAGAGCAGGAGCCCGACAAATATGTCGAAATCATGTCGACTTTCAATGCCGCAGACATGGCCGTGATCAAATCCATTCTTGATATGGAAAAGATTGCGTACTATCTCCACGATGAAAATTTTCATGCAATCTATCCGGCGATTCAACCGGTCAAAATCTTTGTGCGCGAAGATCAAGTGGAGACGGCAATAGAGTTGTTGCAGGTCTTGGATTCACAGGTCACAACAAGCTCCCAAACGACCGAGGAGGGTGATGACGAAATAAGTGGTCGGAAAGAATGATCGTTTTTCTCGAGGAAGGAAGAAAGCACATGAAAACTCGCAAAAGACTTTTCCACGCTCGGCTCAAAAGCGCCGTTGCATTGATTGCCTGCGCTTTGCCTTTTGCCTGTTCCGAGCATCCCACCGATGCGCTGAAATCAAATCAACCGCCGGTCACGCACCTCGCGGTGCGCTCGGTTGCGGATTCTTTGAACGCGACGATCAGCAAGCAAACGCTGCACTGGTGGGGCGACGATCCCGACGGCGCAGTGGTGGGTTTCATTTATACCTTCAATCCAAACGCGAGCAACGTGCAGGCGTGGAGCAACAACGCTTCCGATCCTAATTGGACCTTCACGGAGAAGACGCAAGAGACGTTTACACTCACACTTTCCGGAACGGATACGACATATAGTTTTTGGGTGAAGGCCGTCGATGACGCGGGCGCAGCCGATCCGAACGGCGCAAAACAGAACTATCCCATCCTCAATACCAGGCCGCACGTCGAATTTCCCGTAGGCACGGACGTGCCGGACACGACGTTCACGGTGGCGACGTTCAATTGGAGCGCAACCGATCTCGACGGCGACGATACGATTGCGAAGCTGCAATACGTGCTTGATGACACGACCAACGTCGCGGCTTGGAAGGATTTGAACGCGCGCGCGAACACGGTGACCCTGACCGCGGCAGAGGGCCTCACCAACGGCCCGCATGTTTTCTATTTGCGCGCCGTCGACATTGCGGGCGCAACCAGCAGCATCATTCGCATGCCGCGCACGGCGAACGAGACGTGGTATGTGCGCGCGCCACAGAGCAAGTTTCTGGTCATCGACGATTACAACATCGCGGACAATACGGCAAGTTTCTATCACTCCCATTTGCGCGCATTAGTGGGGACGTTCGACGTGTGGGACATCAAAAGCAATAACAGCGCGCTCGAGCCGCCCTCAGCGCAGGCGTTTACGCAAACGCTGCAGTTGTTCGATCGCGTCTTGTGGTATGCCGATGCCGAACCGAATTTAGAAAAGGCGCAGGTGAGTTTGCCCGAATTCATTGATGGCGGCGGAAAAATCATCATGACCACCTCATTTCAAGAATTCGCGAGCAATCAAGGCGACCCGCTGGAGTTTGCGCCCGTGGATAGCTTGGGGCCGCGCATCAGCCGTATTACACGCAATCAACTCATCAATCCCTCTGCGAAGTTTGCAAGCCAGGGCTATCCGCAATTGCGCGTGAATACTGCGATCATTCCCAATGTGTTTCCACTCGTGCCGAAAATCAGCGCGGATACGCTGTACGTTCTGCCCGCGAGTACGAACTGGCCGGGCACGCCCGTCGTGGGCGTCACTGATGCCGCGGCCTCGTTTGTGTTCTTCGGCGTGCCCTTGGCGCAATTGGATGGTTTGGGCACAGTGCGGCAGTTGTTCGAGAAATTGTTGTTACGACGATAATGGCCCTCGGCTCCAATTCGGGCAGGAGATTGCGTAGCGCGGGAACTTGCTACAGCCGCAATTGACAATTATCAATTCAGGAAAACTCACGGCCGCGCTGGCTATTTCTAGAGCACAAACAGATTCATACCCAAGGCCAGATAATATCCTCCCACACTCGTGCCTTCAAACGCGCTTTTGCCTTCCACGCCGGCAGAGCTAATTTCGACTTCAAAGAAGATAGCCGCGCGCTGCATGAAACGATAATCCGTGCCGACTTCGAGATAGAAGCCGGTCGCATCGCGCTTTCCGCCCGCGGTCGTAACCACACTGCGCGGTCCGCTCTCTTCAATATTCATGAGTGAAACCCCGAAACCGAAGAACTGCGTGAACCGGCGCTCGCCATATGCCACGTAACGCAGGCCGAGATTCAGAAAGCGCTGCTGCCATTGCAAGTCCGTTGCCATGTCATTTATGGTGGCCGTTGCGTTTTTCTCGAAGCGCCGATACTTCGCAATGAGGTTATACGGCGCCTTGATTTTGAGCAGCGCATGGCCGCTCGGAAGGAAGGCGCTGCGGCTGCCATACACGCCTTTGAAGTCGTCGTGACTGATGCGAAAGACGCCGGCGCTGCCACCGACAATCAAACGCGAAACACTGTCATCAAAATCTTGAGCCGAAAGCAGCGAGGCCGTCAAGAGCAGAAACGTCGCACACCAGCAAGCTTTCACGGTTTTCTCCCTTCGCTTTGTTGAACAACTTGAAGACATATTCTCAAAAATTCTCTTTCTCATTTGTCCCGGCTTTCAAGCGCAGTGACGCCGCCTCAATCTGAACTCATACTCCGACTGCCATTCATGTGACGCCAACAACATACCCTCGAGTAATGCGTCCGTTAGCGGAGAAGAACGTCAAACTGTCATTTCTGCGTGGCCCTGAGGTTCATCGCATAATGCTAGGCGTGGTCTTTTAGGTTCTGTCGCTGCTCCACCGAGGTGCGTTCTTCGCTTGTTTACCTAGGTGGCCTCTTCGCGCGAGGTGACTTGAAGCCGAGAGCATGAGCGCGCCCTCTAGTGCTCGCCCAATCTCACGAGTGCGCGGGCTTTTGCTTTAGGTGACAAGTTAAAGACAGAGCTTTCGCAATCTCCAACTTGAGTGAGAATTGCTGAGCAGATGTGGCCTCGGCTTGACACGTATACCCTGCCCTGCTCCTGGAAACGAAGGAGATCGCGAAGATGATTTCCAATTTGCCGGCTACCGTTTTGCGTCATCGAGTTTCATGAGCCGGGATTTCAACGCGCGAACTTTAAGGTAGGTTATGCATCCGAGAACAACTCCGATCGCGTCCGCGACGGCGTCGCGCCAATCGCTGAATCTGCCCGGCACGAAGTATTGGTGCAGCT
>JABWAN010000424.1 GCA_013361015.1 Candidatus Zhuqueibacterota bacterium
ACCACGACCAACACCAACGGCGTTTATACGCTCGGTGCGGTGCAGCCCGCAACGTACACGCTCGTGGTTCTCAAAGATGGCTTCAACTCATGGACGGAGAGATTGACCCTCGCCTCGGGGCAAAATATTTCCGGCAAAGACATTGCGCTCACCCCCGTGATCAATGGCGCGTCTCTCAGCGGAACGATCTTCGAAGCCGGATCGAATCAGCCGCTCGCGAGCGCGACGGTGCAGCTCAAAAGCGGCAATCAAGTCAAATTTGAGACGACGACCACCGCGAGCGGCGCGTATGCTTTTACGAACGTTGCCGAGGGAAGCTATAATTTGAGCGCCTTCAAAAACGGCTATAATCTCGCTTCGCAAAATATTTCACTCACCGCCGGACAGAATCTCACGAATCGAAATTTGTCTCTCACGAAAACGACGGCACCCGATACCACGCCGCCGCCCGCGCCCGGCAATTTATCTTTCGAGATTCTGCGACCTTGAAAAGCTTGCGAGGCGCCACCGAATTCTCATGCACGAAGTCATCCCCCGCCAGCAGTTTCCGGCTCTCCGAACACTGCCGCACGGATTCTTATGGCGCTTTTTTGGACTTGTCGCTGCTCGTTCTTGAGAGTCAACTCCGCTTGTTTATCTCGCCTTTATTTTTGCAAGCGAGCTGACACAACGCGAACGAGTCGCAACTCAAAAGGCTTTTTGTAAGCGGATAAAGCAAAAGCATCTTGCTTTATCCGCTTACCCAAGTAATCCGCTTACAAAAATCTTTGCTTTTTTTTGCACTGATTCAACTCGTTAGATAATTAAAGCGCTGCGCAGACTTCATCCCGCCACCGCGAAGATATTTTCAAGAGAGGTTTTATACGGGTTGCACGTTGGTTTGAAAGTCCCCATCAGCGTGTCATTCCGCAGGAATCTTTTCAAGCACTGGCGTGCATGTCCAGTGCGAAAAAGGGAACTGCTGCATGACATTTTCTTTGAAACCTATGACGGCGAAGAGGGCTGCAGCGCAACCTTCTGCGCCGCGCGCACTTTGAAAACCCCGATGGTGAAAAGAAGGTTATGGATGATGTTGACCACTGCATGAATTTTGAACAAAGCGATCAGCACGGGCTGCCTCCTGGTAAACATGAATGCAAAGAGGACGAGTGATGCACTGTAGTAAAACACCATGGCGAGCAACATCCAAAAACGATAATCGTCCGTGAGATTTGAAGGCGTGTGCCGCCATAAGTCTTGCAGGGTGAGGAAGGCGAAGATGCTCAACAAAAGAAGTGCGATAGGTCGGGTGATGATATTGAACAAGCCTGCTTCGAAATTTTCCAAACCGATAAATTTTACTAATAAATAAAACAACACGTATATGGGGATACTGACGCGCATCAACTTCGACTTTGTAGATTTGTTTTGCCAGCATCCTAAAGCACTTGTGACCAAGAAATACTCAATAAGCGTAAAGACATGGAAAACCCATGCACTCTGCGTGCCTAGCGAGCCGAGAATATGCAAAGCAATTTCCGCAATCACTCCAACCGTGAAAAAAGCCAGCAGAATTTCTAATCCCTTGAATGGCCTCATGGATAGCTTAAAGACCATGACACTAGCAAGAAAAGGCAAGAGAGTGGAAATGCTTGAGCAAATAATGATGGCCTGATTTCTCATCGTAATTTACGAGATGACTCACAAGTTTTGTTGTAATGGGAAGATGAGAAGACGCACTTCATGATTCAAACCATTTTAAAATGTAAACTCCAAAAATGCAATCATCATTATCTACAAAGCAAGTATAGAAACCCGCCTGGTGCAAAGTCAAATTGCTCCGCATAAAGTTTAGCCCCCGTGCTTTCCAGGCGGGTTTTGAAATGATTGCCACGCGTTTTAGCATCAATCGGCTATGCGATGAGCTATCTTGCGTTTGCTGGCATCAGCATGATTCAATTGATTTGGCCAGCCGCAAAAAGGTGGGCAAGCTGTTGACAACTCCACCATCGGCCCATAAAACCTCTCCGCGCCGAATTTGTCCACACACATGCCGACGATCGCACGCTTGCCATCCTTGTGAGCACCGAAGAAAAAACGCAAGCCCACGCATTCGGGATGATCGAGCAGTCTCTGCAGCGCTTGTTTTCCGAAGAAGCCGCCTTTGGGTTGGCCGGGCTGCAAATTTTCTTGAAACCGCGCGGTGAGCTGCGAGGCTTCTTGCAAAGAAATCTCGTGCTGCACCTCGTCGCGATTGTACAAGCCGCGCTCATTCAGCGGCGGATTCATCATCGAAAGCTTCAGCGGCGCGCCTTCGAGCAAATCGTTGCGATTGGCTTGCGTGCCCACGAGCACGAGCTGCGTTTGATCGAACATATCCGCGCCGTAGTAATAACGCAAGCCCACGGCCTCAGGTTGAGCGAGAAGCGCCTGCACGGCTTGTTTGTCGAAGAACACCCCGGGCGCGGCCTCGGGGCCGTAGTGCTCGCGAAATTGTTTGAGGAACGTCAAAGCCTCGGCGGTGGTGATGGCGTGATTCTCTTCGCCCGTGAACTGCTTCTTGGCATCTTGCATCGTGACTTCCTTTCAGGTGGAATGAGAGTGAAAAATTCCACGGCCATGGAAATTCTGATTTGGGATGCGCGCGCAAAAATTTTCCGGAAAAATGAGTTGAGCAAAGCACGGTCTGCCGTTGCTCGAGCGGAAGCCAAACCGTGTGCGAGCTTTGCTTATCCAATCGCAGTGCCAAAGGCGCGAGCGTTGCGCGGCGAATGCGTTAGCCGATTACTTTGAATGGAGTTAATGCGAAAAAACGGCGCGCATGAAAGCGCGAAAGCGAGCGGGAAAAACGAGGAAAAGGTGGAGTGCAGACGACCGAGGTTGAGAGAAAGCGACTTTATTCTACCGAAAGTGACCTCTTTGCATTCGAAGCAAGCACAAAAGCAAAACGACTACCGGCAAAATTATTAAAAGAATGGTTTTGCCAGTAATCGTTTTGTCTTATTGGTTTCAGTTTGCCTGGTTCATGGAAATCACACAACTCAATTGGAAGCGGCCGGTGTTTGTAGCAACTGCCGGTATTCTTCCGCCTTTTGCGGCTTGCCCCAAGCTTCGTAAAGCATGCCGAGCGAGGTGACGGTTTCTTGTGTGTAGGGATGTTGCTCGCCCTGCGCAGTCTTCTGAAAGCGATAAGCCGCGCTCAAAGTCTCCTCCGCCTCCGCGTAGCGTTGTTGTTTGATCAAGCAAAGCCCCAACCGCGTTCGGATGCGTGCCGTGAGCCAGTGTTCTTCCTGAAAGGCCTTTTGTGAAATCACGAGCGCGGCGCGAAACAAGGAATCCGCGGTCACGGAATCGCCTTGGGCCATGCGCGCGTTGCCAATGCTGGCCAGCGCAAACGCAAAAGTGGGGTTGCCCGGCGGCAGACTTTTCTTGATCATGGCATAGGCTTCTCGAAACAGCGCTTCCGCGCCGGTGAAATCGCCCCTCTTCATTTTAATCAGAGCCAGGTTGTTCAAGCCGCCGGCCAAATCTTGATGACCGTCCGGAAAGAGTTTGCGCAAGATCGTGATCGATTCGAGAAATAGCGTTTCCGCCGCGTCGCTTTCCCCTTTGTACAACAAAGTGAGCGCGAGATTGCCGCTGCTGTAGCCGCTCTCATAACTGTCGTATCCCAACACGCGGCGATAAGTCCTCATGGCCTCGCGCAGCAGCGGCTCGGCCTCGTCATACTTTGCCTGTTCATGCAGCAACGTGCCGAGATTGCCTTTCGAGTCGGCCACGGCGCGATGCTCTTCGCCATATGCGTGCACGCGGAAAGCCAGTGCCGAACGCAACAAGGGCGCGGCGATTTCATAGTTGCCCAGCTTGCGATAAATATTCCCCATTAAATCCTTCAGCTCGGCTTGCACCTCGGGCTGGCCGGTGAGCGAGTCAATGCGCGCCGTGCCGATTGCCAGCAACTCACGCGCAGTGATGGTATCGCCGCGCGCGACGTTCGGATCGGAAAACGTGAGAATATCCGCGAGGAACTTCCCCACTTGCTGCGCTTTGTCCCGTTCGCGCGCGGTGCGCTCGACTTGCAAGGCCATGGCAGCGCCGAAGCCGAGGCTTAAAAGCACGATAAAGAGCACCGCGCTCACGCCGAATTTGTGCAGGCGCACAAACTTCGAGGCGCGATACATGAAGGTCGCTTCGCGCGCACTCACGGGCTTGCCTTCCAAATAGCGCCGGAGATCTTCTGCGAAGTGTTCCGCGGAACCGTAACGTTGTTGCGGCGCTTTGTGCAAAGCCTTCAGCACGATGCTATCCAAATCACCGGCGAGGCCGCGGCGCAATTTTTTCGGGTTGCCGGTGCGGCTCGTGCGCAAAGCTTGCGGCGCGGAATTTTTTCGAGTCTGCTGATTGCGCGCGTGCCCGCGCGCGTTTTGGTCAAGGGCAAGGCTCGGCGCTTCCGGTTCTTGCTCACAAATGGCTTTTTGGAGATCATAAGAATGCGCGGCAGAGGGGCGATAGGGCGAGCGGCCCGTGAGCAATTCGTAGAATAAAACGCCCAGCGCATAAACGTCACTCACCGTCGTGACGGCCTCGCCCTTTACCTGTTCGGGGCTGGCGTATTCCAAAGTCATCGGCTGCATGCCGGGCCGCGTCAATAAGGGCGCATGCTCCGTGGGTTGCAGCCATTTCAAAATGCCGAAGTCGAGCAGCTTGGGCACGCCGTCATGGGTCACGAGAATATTGCCGGGCTTCAAATCGCGATGCACCAGGAAACGCTGATGCGCATGTTGCACGCCGGCAAGCACGCCCAAAAACAAACGCACGCGCGCGTGAATATCGCACTCGTGCTGTTCGCAATAGGCATCGAGCGGCAGGCCTTCGATATACTCCATGACGAGATAGGGCTGGCCGTCGTCCGTCACTCCGCCGTCGAGCAAACGCGCGATATTCGGATGCGAGAGCATGGCCAGCGCCTGGCGCTCTTGATAGAAGCGCGACAACAGTTCATCTTCGTCCTCGCCTTTGTTGACCAGCTTGAGGGCCACGCGCTGCTGAAATTCCCCGTCCACGCGTTCGGCTAAAAACACGCGGCCCATGCCGCCCGCGCCGATTTGCTCAAGCAAGCGATACGATCCCACGCGCGCGCCGGCATGCAGCGCGCCGTTTGTTCCCAATAAAGACGTGACGGCTTTCATTCATGTTCTCCTTTTTCAAATTCGTTCTTCTTGAGGTTGATGCCGTGTCTTTTCATTTTGTTGATAAACGCGCTTTTGTCGATGCGCGCAAGTTTGATGGCCTCGTTTTGTTTGCCCTGCGTTTGGCGCAGCAGCGCGAGCAACACATTACGCTCGAACGCGTGCGCCACCGCGCGCGTCGCAAGTTTTAATGGCACGCCCGGCACTGGAGGGATCGCAACGAGCAATTGTTCATGCAACTCATGAGCGCGGAGCGCGCCGTTCGCAGAATCGTTTGCTACGGCCCAAATGAAATGGCGGTCTTGAAATTCCGGAGGAAGATATTGCGCGTATAACTCGCCGGCGCGGAGCCGGAGAGAGGGACGCGGACTGCCGTTCTGTGGTGAGGCGGCGCTATTGACCAGCTCCTCGGGCAGATGTGAGGGCTGAATGATTTCCTGTTTCATGCGATGCGCTGCGCGTGCCGCCTCGTAGACGAAGGCTTCCAACTCGCGAATATTGCCCGGGT
>JABWAN010000425.1 GCA_013361015.1 Candidatus Zhuqueibacterota bacterium
GGGAAAGAGTGGAAAAGCGACATTGGGGAGCAGAAAAAAATACGCGAGCGTGTTTACCAAACCAACGGGCGCTTTGTTGTGTTTGAAATCATAAAAATAGATGATGAAGCGAAACATAAACATCGAAGCCAATATCGGCCATATGGCTTTCGTCCACGGCACCGGAATCAAGCCGAAGCGTGCCGCGGTTAAAAATCCGCCGGCCGCAAGTAGAATCGTCACGCGCGCTCCAAATGGAATCGGCGCATGACAGATGCCGATGAGCACGAGGCTGATTCCGAGCAGCCACGCACTGTCGGCAAGGCCAAAAACGCTCAAGATGCCGGCCAGAGAAAGGACAATAAAAAAGGGTAACCGCAGTTCGCGCGGCAACAAATGGTGGATGATAAAACCATAAAAGGCCAGGCGCATCACCTGATGATAAAACGCATGATGCTCCAAATAACACATCCGCATGATCACGACCAGCATGCCCAACTGCGCAATGAGGCTCGCGAATTTTACCAACCCCTGCCAGTCGAGTGCGATGGGTTTGAGCCACGCGAGCAAACGGCGTTGGCCGAGTGTGAAATCCGCCGTCGCGCCAATGGCCGCAATCACGAGACCGCGCAGAATGAGCTGGTCTCGCAAGACGCCATTCTCACCAAGCAGAGCGGCGCAGCCGATCAAATCCGCGCCTGCAGCAAGAAGCGCGAGCGCAAGCCCGCCTGCAAAGATATAAAGCGGAAGCACGTTTCGAAGAGGCCGTGAAACCGCGTTTTCTGTTGCGTGTTGTGCGCCGGTTTTTGCCATATCCTGTCTATTCACACAAATCATTTCGCTGCGAGCCGAAGTCCACTGCTTTCACCAAGTGCTTCGTAAAGGTGATCAGCCAAAAGTTGATGCCCCTTTGCGTTTGGGTGCAAGTCCCACTCCGTCACACGCAACTCTTCCGCAGCATGCCCCTCAAAAGCGGAGGACAAATCGATAATTGTAAATCCCGCGGCCTGGGCCAAATTCATAAAGCGCGTGCTCATCTTTGCGTCTCGCCTCAGTTTCTCAGGCGCGGGTGTGACCACCGGGGTGAGCACATAAACAGGCAGAATGTTATGCTCCCGGCAAATTCTGGTAAAACGCGGAAAGGCCTCAACCAGCGCTTCGTCGCCAAACTCTTTGAGGCGGGTAAAAATCTGCTCGAACGACATATCATCGTTGACCTCGGCCTTTTGCACGATCGTGCGCAAAAAATCAAACGGCAACTCATCGCCGTCCTTCACCACATGGGTAAGATGCCGCGCCAAGCTGATTTCATCACGCGGCGTAGCGCACAGAAAAACTGCATCCGGCTCAAAGGCAACGACCTTCTTTTCCAAGAAGATGATTTGGCGAATCATGCAATAACCCGGAACGGAAAAATTTAAGATTTCATATTTGGCGTAGCGCTTGCCGTTGTTCTCGTGGTTCAAACGCGCTTCCAAAATTGCTTCAAAAGTTTCGTCGTCGGAAACGCCGCTGCCAAAAGGCCCGGAAGCGCCCAACACCGCGATGCGATAGACGCCCTGCGGCTTCTTTTGCTGATAATCCCGATCACGAAATCCCCAGCGATTGATGGTCAGTCGGGCGCTATGAAAATTGACTCTGGTCGAAGGCACCAGCTCCAAACGCATAAAATCGTTGGTGACGCGCCCGGCGGGAGTCTCTTGAATCATCGGCCAATCATTGTCCGACTTTTTCATGTCAAGCTCCCAAAGCCGGCTGTTGAATTGATTGGCGGCGTTGAGATTTTCATAGTACCCGCGCGTCAGCAATTCCACCTCATGCTGATTCAGTCGCGCCGTTTGCAAATCGCGGATGGCTTCCTGCGTCTCGTTGCCGAATGGCGACAAGACTGCCGGTTTCCCCGACAGGAAAAGTAGGACGATTGCGGCGCCGGGCGCCACTGCTGTTCTGAAAAAAGGCCCCATTCCTATATTGGCCGCCGGTTGCGGCGCGCTTTCAAATATGAACGTGGCGGCCAGAAACACACTGAACGTCAGCACGAGCGTTGGAATAAACTTGATCAAGTCGCTCAGTGTGAGGTTCGCGTTGGACCATAGCGCAACCCAATCGGCTACCGAGGTACTTGTCCAAAGTGAGCACAGCACGGTGACGATGAAAAATAGCCCCATCACGCGCAATGTGTGAGGAACGAGTGCGGGAAACGCATTCGTACGTTGTGCCAAAGTATTCTGGCGACCGCGCTTGTTTTCATAAATAGAATTAGCAATCACCAAGACGCCAAAAATCGCCCAAAACAGCAGATCCGGTGCGGTCAATAGAAACGATCCTCGGATCCAGAACCACTGGTACGCATGAAAGAACCAGGTACACGCGAATACGATCGCCAACGCGAGGAGCAGGCGAACGGTCGCGTTTGATTTGCGCAAACGAAAATAGAGAGGATAGAAAAAAACTTTTTGCATGAAGTCTTTCCAGTAAACGTTGGCGCGGCGCCAGAAATCCGTAAAGCTCGCCGCCAGAAAAAATCGCTGCATGGGTTTCGGCAAATTGAAGCCAAACATATGCAACATGCCAACCACTAGCGTAAACAGCCCGATCAACCACAGGATTAGTAGATAATTCGCCGCCAGGTATTGCGCCAAATTGCTCAAGCTCTTCACGTCTTCAGGAGGGATCATCCAGTAATAATTGATCGCGCGATAGAGGATGAGCTCGAGGATTCCCAGCAGCATCAGATTGATCCCTTTCTGATAAATCTGGTGGCGATCACGGTCGTAATAAGTTCGGCAAAACGTGCTGTAATCCACCACGGGAAAGAGCGGGAATACCACGTTCGGCAACATGAAGAAATACGCCAACGCATACTGGATACTGGTCTTGCCTTTTTGATGTTTGAGATCGTAAAGATAAACCATAATCCGAAACATAAACATGGAAGCCAGGATCGGCAAAACGACACTGGCCCATGCAACTTGGATTTGGCCCCTCCGCAGCAAAACTAAAATGACCGCGCCGGCGAGCAGCACTGCGACGCGAGCGGCAAACGGAACCGGCAGATGACAAATGCCAATGAATAGCAGGCCGCCACTAATCAACCAGAGGCTGTTGGGAAAACCCAAAGCCGCATAGATACCCACCAGCGAGAGAACGATAAAAAAGGACAAGCGATAGCGCTGTGGCAGAAAATAGTGAATTAGGAAGCCGCCAAAAGTCAACGGCATGATCCTCTCGTAAAAGACCTGATTTTCCAACTGAAACTGGCGGACGACGAGAACAAGCAGGCCAAGCTGCATGGCCACACTCAAAAATTTGCCCACGCCGGTCCACTTGCCGAACACTTGCCGAAACCATCCCGTCGGGGCTTGGGGACCCGAAGCGATCGGTGTTGCGGGTTGCGCGTCTGCTCTGGTCAGATCATTTTTCACAGTTGGGATTCCGTATTTCACATGAGGGTTTTACCTAGCTCACTTCAGCAAAGAAAGGGCAATAGGTTGCTCAAACTCGGCTTTTCTCAAATATCACTTTGCGAAAACCTGCGGTCCTCGGGCCTCAACGCCAGCGCACTTCTACTTGCTTCCCAGTTTGGATTCGACGAGACTCGCCAAGCTGTCGATGGTGTTAAAATTTTTTGTGTTCATTTCATGCGCCTCGATTTGAATGCCATACTTACTCTCGAGGAACGCGGCCATTTTTAGAGTGGCCATTGAGTCGAGAATTCCGCCGCTCACGAGGGGGGTCTCGTCGGCCAATCCTGCGGGGTCCTCGCCGGGAAGAAATTCCTCCAAAATGTAAGTCTTCACAGTCTTCTTGATCTCGTTCATCTGCAAATTTCCTTATTTGAATTTCTGCTGCGAAAGAACATCACTTCAATGCGAGGCCGAGTACGCTTTGGTTTTCATGCAGCGCCATATAAAGCCGGTCGGCCAACAGCCGATGGCCCTCAGCGTTGGGGTGCCAATCCCACGCTGCCACGCGCAGCGCATCCTTATCCTGATTATCATAAGCGTCGGATACGTCGATTATATCAAAGCCGTGCTTGCGGGCGAGGCCCACGAAATAGGCATCCCGCTCTGTATCTTTCTGAAGTTTGTGCACAACCGGCATGTAAACATAAATTGGACGGATGCCGTGTTGCCGGCAAATGTCGACGAAACGCCGATAGAGCCAATCGAGCATTTCATCACTATACGGTTTGAGGCGTTTCATGGCCTGATCTTCCGTCATCTCCGTAGTGATGCCAGCCTTTTGCGCGATCGCCGTCAAGTAATCATGGGGCATAGCCACGCCTTCAATTGCGGTTGCCGCGAGATGGCGCGCCGAGCTGATGTCCTCGCGCGGCGTGGCAATATAGAAGAGCGCATCCGGTGCGAAATCCAGGGCCTTCTTTTCGAGAACCACGAGCTCCTGCAGCGGGCTGTAGCCCGGAGAAGCAAAATTCAAAATCTCATATCGAGCAGGTCCCACGCCATTGTGCTCGTTATTCAAACGTTCTTCCAAGAGCCATTCGAACGTCTCGTCATCGGCAACACCACTGCCGAACACGTGAGAAGCGCCGAGCACGGCGATACGATAAGCATGCTCCGGCTTCTTTTTTTCGTAATCCTTGTCGCGCATGCCCCAACGATTGGTGCTAAGCCGGGCGCCGTGAAAAACAATACGCGCGGAAGGAACAATCTCGTCCCGCATAAAATCGCCGGTTAATCTTCCTGCCGGAGTCTCCCGCAACGTGGGCCAGTTATCGGCGCGTTTCATGTAAATGTCGCCAAGCTGGGTATTGAATTGGTTGGCTTGGTTAATATTTTCGTAGTAGCCGCGCGTGAGCAGGTCCTCGTCCTGGCGATTCAGCCTGACCGTTTGCAGATCATGAACCAGCGCTTGGGTTTCTCCACCGAACTGCGCGTTGATTTCCGGTTTTCCGATCAAGCATAAAGCCAGCATGGGGACCCCCGTAAGCAGAGCGGGCTTGTAGAAAGAATTTTCGGACGCGAGTGCTGCCGCGGCGCGCAATGGCAACTTTTCTAACAAAATGATGGCGACCAAGAACACGCCGGTTGCCAACAACAAAGCGATGAACAGGTCCTGCAAAGTCACGCCGGCGCCCGAGAGCAACGCCAGCCATTCCGTGATCGAAGGGCTGATCCACAAAGACCAGAGCATGGCGATGACTGCAAAAACGCCGGTGGAGCGCAATGTCCGCACGATGATTTCGCGCCAATTCCACGACGGTTTTTTTAAGGATCGTATTCTGCCGTGCTTCGCCTCATATAGCGAATTCACGATCACGATCAAACCAAAGAGCCCCCAATACAACACATCTGGTGCGGAAAATAAAAACGTACCTTTGATCCAAAACCATTGATAAGCGTGAAAAAGCCACGTCAAGACAAAAACCAGTGCCAACGCAAAAAAAAGGCCAATAATCGCGCCCCGTTGGCGCAGCCGAATATAGAGAGGATAGAAAAACACCTTCTGCATGAAATCCTTCCAATAGATGTTGGCGCGGCGCCAAAAATCCGTGAAGCTTGAGGAGAGAAAATAGCTGTGCATCGTTTCCGGCAGATTAAACCCGAACATGTGCAGCATGCCGGCAATCATATGAAACTGTCCGGAAACACGGAGCAAAACCATCATGTTCGATATCATGTATTGAATGAGCGTGCGCAGGTTGATCACGTCTTCCGGAGCAATCGCCCAG
>JABWAN010000426.1 GCA_013361015.1 Candidatus Zhuqueibacterota bacterium
AAAGATTCTGCCGCGTATCCACCGGCAGTTTCTTGTGCAAATCCAAACCGTTCGTATTGAACAGGAACGCGATGGATTTGGCTTCCAAAACGCTCGCGGCAAACTCGCGCATGCGGTCGATCAAGTTGCCGACCGTGTCGTTGCGCGCGTCGATGGACCACACCACGTCGCTCATCGTCGTCACCAATTCGCGGCTCATTGCGCCGATCTTGCGCAACGACGCGCTCACTTCGGGCGAGCACGCGCTTTCTTCAATCAGCTCGGAGTGCAGCGAAATTTTCGTCAGCGTCGCGCCGATGTCGTCGTGCAAATCGCTGGCGATGCGCACGCGCAGCCGCTCGACCGCCAACAGATGAGAAACACGGTATTGATAAATCGCTGCCAGGATCCCGACGAATGCTACTGCCGCGAGGAGCCGGAACCACCAGCTTTCCCAAAACGGCGGGGTGATGATGATGCGAATCGCCGCGCCCTGCTCGTTCCAAACGCCGTCGCTATTCGAGCCTTTCACTTTGAACACGTAAGTTCCCGGATCGAGATTGGTATAACTGGCGAATCGCCGCGTGCCGGAATAGATCCAATCAGGGTTGAAGCCCTCCATCATAAAAGCATACTGGTTTTTTTCGGGACGCGAATAATCGAGCGCGACAAACTCGAAGGTCAGGTATTTATCTTTGTAGGTCAGCTCAAATTCGCCGGTTGCTGAAATATCGCAGGCAATCGTCTGGTCGTACTTCCTGAAAGCCGTGACGACGATGGGCGGAACGTAAGGATTGTCCTTGAGGCTATCGGGATGGAAGGCGTTGAAGCCTCTGATGCCGCCGAAGAACATTTCGCCGTTTCTGTTTTTGTGATAAGCGCCGGCATTGAACTCGTTGCTCTGCAAGCCATCCAGGACATTATAACTTTTGAAGGTTCTGGTTGTGGGGTTGAATCGCGCTAGGCCTTTGTTGGTGCTGAGCCAAAGATTGCCTTGATCATCTTCCAGGATTCCATATATCACCTCGTTGGGCAAGCCTTCTCTTTCTCGAAAGCGCGCAAATTCGCCGGTCTTGCGGTCGAAGCAATTGAGTCCGCCGCCCCAGGTTCCAAGCCACAGCATGCCGCCGCTATGCAAATCTTCGTGGATCGAAAAGACGTAATTGTTGCTCAAGCTCTTGGGGTCGTTGGGATTATTTTTGTAATGCGTGAATCTCTCTGTTGCGCGATCAAATTTATTAAGCCCGCCGCCGCTCGTGCCGATCCACAGCGTGCCTTCGCGATCCTCGCAGATCGACCAAACTTCATTGTGGCTCAGACTATTAGGATCGCCGGGGTCGTTTTTGTAATGCTTGAAAGTTCCTTTCTCGCGATTAAAGGCGTTCAACCCGCCGCCCACGGTTCCGATCCAGAACACGCCGGCCCGGTCCTCATAAATGGGCGTGACGTTCTTGTGGCTCAAGCCGTTGGGATTGTCGGGGTCGAACGCATAATGGGTAAAGGTTTCTTTGCTCCGATCGAACTTATCCAAGCCGCCGCCATAAGTGCCGATCCACAGTTCGCCCGCGCGATCTTCGAGGATGGACCAAACATAGTCATGGCTCAAGCTTTGAGGGTTGTGAGCGTCAAATTTGTACTGCTTAAAAGACTTCTTTTTCCGATCAAGCCGGTTAAGCCCGCCGCCTCGGGTGCCGATCCAGAGCACGCCGGAACGATCTTCATAAATCGCCCGGACGTTGTTGTGACTCAAACTTTGCGGGGCATCGGGGTTGCGCTCATAATGCGAGAAGCTTTGCCTTTTCCGATCGAGCTTGTTTAACCCGCCGTTCCAAGTGCCGATCCAAAGTATTCCGGATTGATCTTCGTAAATTGCCCTGACGTTATTCTCGCTCAACGTGCCCGTGTCATTGGGATCGCTCTCATAATGGCTGAAAGCCGCGGCGGCGTTTTCACTCGCAACATACTTGTTGAGGCCGTTTGTGGCGCCAATCCATAATGTGCCGCTGCGATCGACATAAAGTGACGAGATCGAATTGTGGCGCAAGCTTTTGGGATTTTGGGGGTCGTTCTTATAATGAATGAAGGCCGGAGTTCCATCATCTTTATTCGGCGCAAGCTTATTGAGGCCTTTCACCGTCCCAATCCACAGCGCCCCGGCATGGTCTTGACAAAGCGAAGTAACGGTATTGTCGCTCAAGCTGAGAGGATCGTCAGGGTCGTTTTTGTATCGCATGAACCTCGCCGGAGCGCCGGCGGTTTCTTCATGCACCAGCTTATTGAGGCCGCCGTTCGTGGCAATCCAAAGCGAACCAGACTGATCTTCGGCTATGGCCGTCACATAGTTGTGGCTCAAGCTGTTGGGATCATCGAGTTCATTTTTATGTTGGATGAACGTAGGATGGTGGTCACGCAACACAAGCCTATTGAGGCCGCCCTCTCGAGTGCCGATCCAAAGTCTTCCGGAGCGATCTTCATAAATTGCCGAAATAAAATTGCCGCTCAAGCTCTTGGAGTCGTTGGGATCGTGTTGATAACGCATGAAGGCTTCTTTTTCCCGATCGAGCTTATTGAGTCCTCTATTCGTCCCAACCCAGAGGACATTTGAACGATCTTCGTAAATCGCCGTGATCACGCTGCTGTTCAAGCTGTTGGGATTTTCCGGATCATGTTTGTACGCCTTGAAGTCATAGCCGTCATATTTATTCAGGCCATCCTGTGTGCCAATCCAAAGAAAACCTTTGCGGTCTTGCAAGATGCAAAAGACCGTATTCTGCGAAAGTCCGTGCTCGAGGGAGATTCGCTCAAAGATGAGGTCATCAGCCTGGGCGTAAAGTCCACCGCATGAACTCATGCCGGCAGCGAGCATCAAGCCGAGGCGTTGCAAGGTCGTGATCATGAAAGTTAGAAAAGGATTCTAAAAGGCTTCGCCCTACGACTAGAGAATTCCGCCGATAAAACTTCGTCTATTGCTTTGATAAAAGCAAAATCGTTCGATTTTTTACTCGTTGGCGCATGCCTTGGGGTTGTAGTTTATCCACGTTATGCATTTCAGTAAGATGAATGATTTCCGGCGATTTGTCAACCCCCATGATGATGTGGTTTCTCGGCGGCATGAGCCGTGTGGCGTTGCACAAAAATAAAAGGCCGGCAGTGATACCGGCCTAGTCGGAAGACTTGTTCCTTCACACTTACTTCGACAATGTTAAGTTGACTTTTTTAACCGCAAAGGCCGCCAAGCTGACGCAAAGATCGCAGAGAGCTTAACACTTTCTTTTGAATCATTGCGTGCTTTGCGCCACCTTCGCGAACTTCGCGTTTAAGCTAACATTGTCAGGTTACTTCTTTGCTGCTTTCACTTTTCGTACCAATTCCGAACGTCCCTCGAGGGTCTTGCCGTCCGGAGTAACGAATTTAATCGTGCCCACCAATTTGTCGTTGCCGACCTTTTCATAAATGCGTTCCTCCGGACCGGGGCCGCCTTCGATGTGGAGGATGATCTTATTGCCCTCGTGTGTTTCTGTGCTCGTATACACCCCACGCATCGAGTCGAACCAGTGGCCGGAAATTTTCCCGGTTTTTTGATCTGTCGTAGAATAGCCGACGATCTTGAAATTCATGTCGCCGCTTTTGGCTTCCACTTTGGTTTTGAAAAACTGTTTTTGCAACTCCCATTCGAATTCGACTTCATCCGTGGATTTCCCCATCGGCGATTCCGTCCAGCCTTCCCATTTGCCGACGAGAGATTCCCACATCGCTTCTTGAATCGGCGCCGGCGGGGCTTGGGCAAACGCTGCGACGGAGGTTAGCAGCAAAACCAGAAACCAGAGATTTTTCATAACTCATGCTCCTTTTGAAATGAGTGAAAATCCGTGAAGTATTTTGCCATTGATCTATTTGGATCACAACCGGGCCAATGACTCGTTCCGTTTCATTCCGTATTCGAAAAGGATGATTTTATCAGGGGCGGCGTCAAGAGTATTTCCCGAGCATACTCGAAGTCCGTGCGGCGCTTGGAGAATCCCAACAACTCTCCGAGGAAACGGCTATCGAGCTTGAGGGCATGACGCAACTTTTGCAAGAAGGACGCACGCACGGGACTCCGTGCCGCTTGTGGCGCAGTGATGAGCTGTGCCGGAGGATAATAAACTGAAGCGGTAATCGGGCCGAGGCCATCGTAATCTAACCGGAGTTTTCCGGAGTGATTTCATAAAAGCCGTCGAGCGCGCGCTGCACAGGCTCGGTGATGAGCACGTAGTCCGTCATGGCCAAACCGTTTTTTAACAGGCGATGCACGACGATCACGTCCAACCCGAATAGTTTTTCGAAATTTTGAATGCGCTCGAACGCCACCTCGCCGGCGTGAACAATAATTTTTAGACGGAGATTATTTGTGCCCAAGCACGCATCACATACGCACAATCGCAAACTGCTCAAATTCTGTTTGACCTGATAAAAGGCGCGAAACATTTCGAGCATTTGCTTTTTGAGCGCAGCAAGCAATGCCGGTAATTGGGTGGAGTCCTTCGGATACACGGCATAAAAGAACGCCGCATCACCCTCGATCTCCGCCAATTGCAGCGGCGAAGTCGTGGCGGAGATGATAGCGCGCAGCAATTCCACGACGACTTGCTTGGCGTGATTGACGGCCATGCGATGAAGCTTCATGAATTCCGTGTAGCCGCTGATATCTGCAATAAGAAGGAGCGCTTGGCAAGTGGAAGACGGCATATGATTTTGCGGATGAATTCCGAGGTTGTTGCCCTGTTGAATTGCAGGCCAATATACGAGTGCGGATGGATTTTGTCAACGTGCGCTTTGCGAGCCTGGAGCCGTCGCATTGCGCGTTTTCGTGCATGGTAAAACGGCGCCCTGTAAAACTCGCAAACCGCGGCGGCAAGCTGAATGAGGCATAAACTCAAAAACGCAAACGGCGTTTTCTCCTCAATTCCTCAACAATACTATCTTCTTCGCAAGTGCACGCCGGCCCTCCATCACCAAACGATAAAAATAAACTCCGGCCGGCAAATTGACTTGCGTTAGTTTGATTTCATGCCTGCCTGCGGCCCTTGTTTCGTTTAATACCACTGCAACTCTTTCGCCCGTGAGGTTGAAAATTTCCAGACGCACATGCGCAGCTTGCTGCAACACGAACGGAATAACCAAGTTCCGCGCACCGGCTGAGAAGGGGTTGGGATGGCTTTGCAGCAGCTCGAAATCTGCGGGTATGATATTGGAGATCGGTCGTGCTTCCACGGCGTTGCCTTGCCCGGGATTTTCAAACAGGAAGAGCAAGTCATCTTCTTCATCGATGCCGGTAATGTCGAGATCGCCGTCGCGGTCGCGATCGTGAATTACGACACAGGAGCCGGCCGCGCTCGCTTGCAGCAGCCGCGGCTTGATGAACTTACCGGTGCCGTCGTTTTCGTGCACGCGAAAATCGCGCGTGCGATAATTGCTGGTGACCAAATCCAAATCGCCGTCGCCGTCAATATCGCCCAGGTCGATAGCGAGCGAGAAATCGCCGGTGGAGTAAACCTCCGCAGCGCGCAATTGCCCGGTGCCGTCGCCGCGCATGACGGCAAATTCTGGGACACCCGCGCTCGCCGAAACTATATCGACGTTTCGGTCGCCGTCAATATCGCCGGCAGCGATCATCCACGCATTGCCGCGGCAATTCACGCGCGCCGTGACA
>JABWAN010000427.1 GCA_013361015.1 Candidatus Zhuqueibacterota bacterium
TCGTCTACGATCTTTCTCTAGAAATTTATCTCGGCCTAGTGGCACTGCTTTTCACCGGGCTAGGCGTTTGGGCAGGGCTGCGGCTCACACGCAAGAAGATCGTCGTTGCCACTCCTCATTTTGAGCGCAACGAGACGGCGCTGCAGCGCTTGGGCATCAGCAAACGTGAGTACGAAGTGCTGGAGCTGATCGCCCAGGGGCTCTCCAATCAGGAAATTGCCGAAAGCCTCTTTGTGTCGCTGAGCACCGTGAAAACGCATTCCTCCAACCTCTTCATGAAATTGGAAGCGCGCCGGCGCACCGAAGCCATCCGCCGGGCCAAAGAACTTCGTTTGTTGCCCTAGACTTTCGGCTGAATACCCTTCCGGCGCTCGAATTCATACTTTCGGATGATGCGTTGGCAACCTGTGATTACTTATATTTCGCCATCGTTCGGACACCTCGTGCTTTGTGCAAGCTTGCGGCTTAAAATAACTGAAAGTAACGTCGCATGCAGGTGGCTGAAAACTCACTAATTCTGTCATTGTGACTGCCGCAATTTCTCGCAGCGAAAGCGGCGGGGCATGTATCATAATGACGGAAGTTGCTCTTTTTTTCGGCAGCCTGCGACGAGCGTTCGGCGGTGAACAACCTTTTTCAAGGAGGAAGCTATGCGCAAAATCATTCTGACTTACGGCTTGTTGGCTGGCGTCATCGTCTCTGTTCTCATGCTAATCTCACTATCCCTCTGGCACAACGACGCGGTCAATTTTGACAACAGTGAGCTGATCGGGTATGCCAGCATGGTCGTCGCGCTCTCCGTGATTTTTTTCGGCATCAAAGCCTACCGCGACAATCATCAAAACGGCGCCCTCAAGTTCGTCAAGGGATTGCAGGTGGGTCTGCTGATTACCCTGGTCGCTTCGTTGCTGTATGCCGGCACGTGGGAAACGTATTATCAAACCAATCCGAAGGTTCAGGCCTCCTTCATAGACAAATACACTGAGCATTCTCTCAACAAGATGAAGGCGGCAGGCGCGTCGAGTGTGGAGATTGAACAGAAGGCCAAGCAGATGGCCAGCATGGCGGAAATGTACAAGAATCCGTTGATTCGTTTCGGCATGACAATGCTGGAAATTCTGCCCGTGGGCATTGCCGTCACTTTGATTTGCGCTGCAGCCTTGAGAAGAAAAAGCCCAAAGGCTTTGGCTCAGGCCGCGGCGTAGTCACATGCAGGAGCACGAGCAGGGATTCTTCATATTCTCAAGGCCCCAATTTCACGATAGGAGCGTCTTGTGCAAAAGATAACTCTCATCTTCGGTTTGCTGGCCGGTGTCATCGTCTCTGTCTTCATGGTGATCACGGTGTGGTTATGTGAAAATGGTGTGATCACTTTTGACAATAGTGACGTCATCGGCTATGGCAGCATCGTCATCGCGCTGTCCATGATCTTTTTCGGCATCAAATCCTACCGCGACAATCATCGGGACGGCATGATCAAGTTCGGTAAGGGTCTGCAAGTCGGCATGCTCATCGCACTCGTCGCGTCGCTCATCTATGCGGCTGCGGGAGAGGCATACTATCAACTCAGTCCGGACGGTCAGGCTGCGTTTATGGACAAGTATGCTGATCATCACATCAAAAAGATGAAAGAGAACGGCGCTTCATCTACGGAGATTGAACAAAAGGCCAAAGAAATGGCTGAGCTGAAAGAAATGACCAAGAATCCCCTCGCCCGTTTCGTCATGGCCTTGGCAATCATTTTACCGGTGGGCATTATCATCGCGGTGATCAGTGCAGCAGTTCTGCGAAAAAGAGAATTTCTTCCGGCATAGCATATCAAGCAACGAAAGAGAATTACGATGAAAATCAAACTTACCAGTGTCATGGTTGACGACCAAGACAAGGCGCTCAAATTTTATACGGAAGTTCTGGGCTTTATCAAGGAAAAGGAAATACCAATGGGCGAAGCCAAATGGCTGACCGTGGTCTCGCCGGAAGGACCAAACGAGATTGAGCTGCTGCTTGAGCCGATGGGCTTTCCACCGGCGAAGGTTTACCAAAAAGCACTGTTTGAGGCGGGGATACCTGCAACCGCATTCTTTGTTGATGACATTCAAACAGAATACGAGAGAATGAAAAAGTTGAACGTGGTTTTTCGTTCGGCGCCCGCCAAAATGGGACCGGTTGTCGTTGCGGTATTTGAGGACACTTGCGGCAACCTCATCCAGCTCTGCCAGGTTTAGACATGGGTTGCATTCTTTGGAATTTGTGTTATATTCCACGTTCAAAAGTGCCGCATGAAAACGGCTCGTATGAACGAAGCAGTCCTCACAAGTTAGAGTTTCCATGCCCGATCTCATCATCTTCGGCCGGCAGCCGGTGAGCGAAGCGCTGCTCGCAGGTTCGCCTTTAAAAAAAATCTTCATCGCACACGGCAGCAGTGGACCGAACGTCGCGGAATTGCTCAAAGCCGCGGAGGCGCGTCACATTCCTTTGCAAACCCGGCCGCGCCAGGAATTGGATCGCATGACCAAAACCGACAAGCATCAAGGCGTGGTGGCCTTGATGCCCGGCGTCGACTACGTGGATTGTGAAACGATTCTAGAAAAGGCGCGACGCGACGAACGCGGACACAAGCCTGCCGTGATGCTGCTGGATAGTGTGGAGGACCCGCGCAATTTGGGCGCAATCTTGCGCGTGGCCGAGGGCGCGGGCTTGCACGGCGTAGTGATCACAAAACGGCGCTGCGCCGAGGTGACGGCCGCGGCGATTAAAACTTCCGCGGGCGCAGCGTTTCACCTTCCGATTGCGCAGGTTACTAACCTCTCGACGACAATCGAGCTTCTCAAAAAGCAAGGGTTGTGGATTGTAGGATTGGAGGCCGAAGCCAAGGAAAGTATTTATGCGATGGATGGTGCCCTTCCGCTCGCCGTTGTGATGGGCAGTGAAGGTCGGGGCTTGCATCGTCTCGTGCGCGAAAAGTGCGATTTTCTTTATCGCATTCCCATGGCCGGCAAACTCGAATCGTTAAACGTGGCCACGGCCGCGGCGGTCGTGTGCTTCGAAATGGTGCGCCAGAGATTGAAGAGCGGGAAGTAAGGAATGCGGCGTGCCGAGTTTCGGATTTCCACAACTGTGCTCCTGCTTTCGATTCGCTTCGATTCCTAAAGCTCCGATGGCTTGTAGTTCCGTGCCGCTGTGATTCTCTAATTTTGAAAAGTGTTACACATTGATCAATCCCTCACACCGACCAGCCCGTTTATGAATTCCTGATAACGCGGCCCGATCTTCCCCGGTTTTAATCTTCCCGTGGCAAACAAATCTTTTAGAAAAGCGGCGTAAGACACGCGTTCAATTTTCAAGCCCGATTCCAAATAGGAATAGACCACGGCAGCGAGTGCGTGCGCGCCGCCGTCTTTTTGTTGTAAATAATTTCGCACCGCCACGCCGGCATCAGAATACTGTCCGCCGTTTTGTGAATCAATCAACTGCCGTCGTCCCGCCAGCCACAACTCCGCGGCGATAACGAGATTCTTCCGGACATACTCATTGAAACTGTTCGAGCCCGTGTTGCTGGCAAACTTACGCAGACATTCCTGCATGAAAGCGTCTGCTTGCAAAGCCGCAAATTCGGTTGTAAAGGTTGAATCCGCAAGTCGGTCACAGTAAGGATACAACATTTCGTGATAGAACCCTCTGAGTAACGGCTGCACCGGCGAACGTACGTCCGCGTATCGGCTCTGGCTGGTGAGTCGCAGTTCATGCGGTTGTGCCGCTGCCAAGAGATAAACCGTGACCGTGTCGCGACGGAAGTGATAATCAAGCAGAAACCGCTCAATATCACCCACCACGTCATAGGCTTGCAATTCCTGCCGCAATTGAGCAATCCTCCCGGTCAGTTCCGGTAACATACGGCTGCGCCAATACCCTTCGAATTGGGCGGACTGCAAATACTTCAGCACCACTTGCACATGCGGCTTGAGTTCCAGCCATTGCTGCCAATTGCGCGGCGAGCCGTAGTCGGAAGCCATCAGTCCCGCTTGCATTCTCGCATCTTCCTCCAGCGCCGCGCGCAGTAACGACAAACTATCCGCAATCGCGAGGTGCGATAACAACAAACTCAAACGCGGCCCTGGCGGCCAGTTCGGTCCGATAATTCGATCCACGGCTGCTAACGCGGTTTTGGATTCGGCGGGAAGATTGGCTTGCCACTCGCGATAGAGTTGGGCATGGTATTGCTTATAAATTTCACGTCCGGTGAGAATACCGATGAGATTGCAGACTTCAAACTTTAACGAAGGCTTGACCTTCCAAACGGTACGAAACCCCCGCCGCGGAGTTCCTTCTTCCCGGGTGCAACTCATAAGCACAAACGCCGTCCCGAGGCAAATACTCAAAAGCAAATGCTTGTGGCAAGTCATTGAGGTGATCAAACGCCGCAGTCGCGAGGTAAAATTCATGATGAAATGATGGAGTGTATGTGGAGTAAATCTGGTTCGTTACAAATCATAAACACGGCGAACTTTCCATTGAAAATTTGTCCTGCGTTCAAACCAAGTTAATGTTTTCGGAGAAAAAAACAAGGCAGGCAAAAAAAATCCTCCCGCCCATGAGGAGCGAGAGGACTCTGAGGAGGAAGGAAAACGACAAAAGAAGATAAGGCATTTAATCCCACGCAGAGCAAGCCACCATCGTTGCCTTGCCCTACTTCTCTTGTTGTGTTCGTTTATGTAACCCAGAGGAACTCGCAAATGTTCCACGGACGAAAAGAATTTTTTGTAAATTTTTTCCGAACTGGAAAACAGCCACTTTGGTTGGGCAGGAAGGCAGGCTCTTCAAGAATTGGGCTTTCCAGGGTAGCCGGGTGAACCCTGGCAGCCCGAATCGTGCTTGGCAGCACTGCCTATAAGTTGCGTTTGGCAGGGCAAAAGTCACATTTAAAATCAAAAGTTGCATTTTCTTATCGCGCAACCACCACATAACCGCTCCGCACATTATTGCCGTGATCTCGCAACGTATAGAGATAAACACCGGGCGGAACCGCATTGCCGCGTTCGTCTTCGCCGTTCCAAGTGAAACGCTTGCCGCTGTGGCGATCAGTGAGATAAATCGAGATGCCGTTCACATCAAAAATGTGCAGGGTAGGATTTTCCAGTGTCAGTCCGGCAAAATTAAACTCCACCTCGTCATTGAAGCCGTCGCCATTCGGAGTAAAAGGATTGGGCCGCACCGTTAACTTGGTGGAGAGCGTTTCCGTGATTTGCACCGGCAAATGCACACGATTGTTGCTCTCATTCACCTCCTTGATCTTATCTTCCCCATCCACCATCATCTCGAGAAAGTGCGCGCCGCCGCTTTCAAAACGCGCGAGCGCTTCCACTTCAAACGTCGCGCCCAAAGAACCCGGTGTGATGGTCGTGTCCTTGAGAGCCTGACCATCTGCACTGAAAGATACGAGATAGTTTTCACGCACTAAGCCTTCCCGCCGCACCGTGCCTCTGACTTTCATTTCCTTCCCGAGTTGAAACTCTCCTTGCGGCCGCAATTCCACGGCGAGCAAATCCGGCAGCGGCTCGGCAGTGGTAAAATGAAACGAACGCGGCGGCATCACGTTTGGTGGTGTGGCCAAGTCGCGCGCTTGCACGATGACCTCCACGCGCTGGCC
>JABWAN010000428.1 GCA_013361015.1 Candidatus Zhuqueibacterota bacterium
CCGCATGTTCCGCGCGTTTCACGTGCTCTATATGGTGAGCTATTTCCGCGCGGCGATTGTTTTCCTGCTCGTCTTCGGCGGATTATTGACCGCGCTCTTGCTCTATCTCGATCGCACACGCGCGCTGTTTCAATACCTGCCGTATTATTTTGAGATGTGGAAGAGCATTGGCTGAAAAAAATGTTTGCATTTCTTTTCAGGTGCCCATACATTGCGCCCGCTTTGCTTGAAAAAAAACTCGTCCCACTTGTCTTGTCATCTCGGCGAAAATTCTTTCCGCGTTCAGCGCCGCGTTTTTGTTTAAAAGGATTCCTCCTGAATGACAGGGAGTAGGTTCATAAAGATTGTCCAGCAAGGGAGAGCGTTTTTATCGGTCTGGTCAGCTTGCCGACATTGCCTTCGCGAAACGCCTCGCGTCATCGTGTCTTTCTCCCGATACCATTGCTTATCTTCATCCTTAGAATAACTCGGAGTCAACGTGTATCTCTCCAAGCTTGAAATCTTCGGCTTCAAATCTTTTGCGCGCAAAACTGAATTCAAATTTCACAACGGCCTCACCGGCATCGTCGGGCCGAACGGTTGCGGCAAGAGCAACATCGTGGACGCGCTGCGGTGGGTGCTCGGCGAACAAAAAGCCGGCGCGTTGCGCAGCGAGCGCATGGAGAACGTCATCTTCAACGGCAGCAGAACGCAAAAGCCGCTGGGCATGGCCGAAGTTTCCTTGACGATCGAGAACACCAAAAATATTTTACCGATCGAGTATTCGGAAGTCGTGATCACGCGGCGGCTCTTCCGTTCCGGCGAAAGCCAGTATTTGCTCAACAACGCGGTGTGCCGCTTGAAAGACATCATGGATTTGTTCATGGACACGGGCATGGGCGCCAATGCGTATTCCGTGATCGAGCTGGCCATGGTCGAGCAAATCCTCAACGGCAAGGCCGAAGAGCGGCGTCACATTTTCGAAGAGGCCGCGGGTGTGGGCAAATACAAAGCGCGCCGCAAGGCCGCGTTTCGCAAGCTGGAAGCCACGGGCGCCGACATTTTGCGTTTGAACGACATCATCGTGGAAGTGGAAAAGAATGTCGATTCACTCAAGCGGCAAGTGCAAAAGGCGGAGCGCTATCAAACCTACGCCGAAGAGCTGAAAGACACTGATATGCAGCTGGCCTCGTTCCGCTTTCATGCGTTTAAGAGTGAGTTGGAGCCGCTGGGGTTGGAGTCCAAGGTGCTGCAAGATCGCCGTGAAGAGCTTTCTTCGCAATTGGCCACAGAAGAAGCGGCCATCGAAGAGTTGCATGTGAAAGTGCTGGAATTGGAAAAGCAGCTCGTGGCGCGCCAACGCGATTTGAATACGAATACCGAGCGCATTCAAAAGAAGGAAGAAGGGATTCTCATCAGCCAGGAGCGCGTCAAGGCGATACAGGAGAATCGCGTGCGTTTCGGGCAGGAAATCAACGATCTCAACAAACGCGGCGAGCTGTTGGCGGAAATGCTGGTCACACTCAATAATCGTCTCGAAGAAGCGCGCGGCAAGATGGAAGAAGTGGAAGCCGCGCTGCTCCAGCGCCAACGCGAGCTGGAGCCCCACCGCGAAACTTATCAAACCAAGCGGCAGGAATTGCGCACGCTGCAGACGCAACGCTCCACCGAAGCGGAGACCATCGTTACTTTGCAGCAGGAGCGCGAACGGTTGCGCACGCAGCTCGAATACGATGAAAAGCGGCGCGAGCAACTATTGAACGAGCAACAAGCTTTGCAAAGCCAGCGTGCGGAATTCGAGGCGAAGCGCAGTGAATTTGCCACGCGCGTGGCGCAGGCGCTGGCGCAGCTCGATCAATTGCAATTGCAGAGCGAAACCAATCAAGAAGGCTTGCTCGCCAAACAAGCACAGCTTGCGGGCGTGAAGGAAAGGGCTGCGGAGCTCACGAATGATTTGCAGCGCCACCGCGACCGCATCATGATGCTGCAAAAATTCATGGAGTCTTACGAAGATCACCCCGAAGGCGTGAAGTATTTGTTGCGGGAGGGCGGCCTGAGCGCCGGTTGTTTGGGCACGTTCGGCGAGCACATCAAAGTTTCGGAACCGCACCGTCGTGCGGTGGAGGCGGCGCTCGGCGACACCGTGGTTGCCTTGTTGGTCGATCAAAAAGATCGCGCTTTTGACGGCATTTCATTGCTGCGTCAAGGTGCGAAAGGCGCGGCGACGTTTCTTCCGATGTTGAATGGATTCGGCTACCGTCTGAATACCGCAGCGAGATTGCAAAACGGCCATGCCGTGCAAGGCAATCTTGCGGATTTAGTTGCATGCGACGACCAGGTGCGCCCGTTGGTGGAGTATCTGCTCTCCGATTGTTATTTGGTTCCGTCACTCGCAGACGCACGCGCGCTGGCAGAGCAGGAATCTTCTGCGCGGTTGCGCTTCGTGACGCCGGACGGCGATTTAGTTTCAAATTGGGGCCTCATTCGCGGCGGCGCTTCGGAACAGGGCAGCCCGGTCATCGGGCGCAAACAGGAGATCGAAGCCTTGGAGGCGGAGGTCGAGCGTTTGGACGGCGAGATCGATGCCTTAATCACTTCGCGCGAGCGCAGTGAAAGAGAGCTGCAAGACTTGCGGCAGAACGCCGAGAACCTGGCGAAGGCCAGCAAGCTGCTCGAAAAAGACCGCCAGCAGTTGGAAATCGAATTCGGCCAGTCGGCTTTTCGCGTAACGAAGGTTGATGAAGAATTGCAGCAGCGCGGCGAAGAGCTGGAGCGCATCGCAAATTTTCAAACGGATCGCGGAACCAAGCTGGCCGCAGTGCAGCCGCGTTTGGAAGAATTTGAAGCGCTGCGCTTGAGCGCGGAGAACTCGCTAACGCAGCTCGCGGCAGAGATTGAAACGCTCGAACACACCGTGCGCACGGCGGAACAAGCTTACAATGACGCGAATTTGAAAGTCGTGGAAGCGCGCGCCGAGTTTCGCAATCTCGAAGCCGAACGCGAGCGCACGGAGGCGAGCCGCAAAGAGGTGGCGGAAAGCATCAAGATCCGCACGCAACAAATCGCGGAGGCCGAGGCGCAAGAAAAAAGTCTGACCGAGCACGTCGCCGCAATTCGCGCGCAACTGCAAGATGATTTCTCCGAGCGCAAAGAACTGGAAGACGTGGTGCACGAGCTGGAGCGCATCTTTCGCGAAGAGAAGGGTGTGATCGACGCGAAAGAGAAGACGTTGCGCCCCGCACGGCAAGAGCGCGACGAGATTTCCGAAAAGCTCCATCAGCACGAATTGCGCATCGCAGAGCTGACCATGCTGCGCGATAATCTTGCCAAACACGTGCACGAGACCTATGAGCTTGAGTTGGCGGCCTATGCCACGGCGAACCCGCCCGATCTTTCACAAGAATTCGATGCCGCGGCCACGGACGAGCGCGTGAATTGGTTGCGCAATCGTTTGAAGAGCATGGGCCCGGTCAACATGCTCGCGCTCACGGATTATCAAAAAGAGAAAGAGCGTTTTGATTTTCTAAACGCGCAAAAGGAAGATTTGCTCAAAGCGGAAGAAAATCTCAAAGACACGATCAAAGTCATCAACGATACGGCGTACGAGCGCTTCGGCAAAACCTTTGCGCAGATTCGCGAGAATTTCATACAGGTCTTCAAGAGTTTTTTTGAAGGCGGACTCGCAGATTTGCGCCTCGATGAAGGCGATCCGCTCGAAGCCGACATCATTATTGAAGCCAATCCCAAAGGCAGGAGTTTAGGCTCGCTCGCGCTACTCTCCGGCGGTGAAAAAACCTTGACCGCAATCTCGCTGCTGTTCGCGATATATCTCGTGAAACCGAGTCCGTTTTGTGTTTTGGATGAAGTGGATGCGCCGCTCGACGATACGAATATCGGCCGTTTCACCGGCGCGCTGCGCAAATTCTCCGAGAACACACAGTTCATTTGTGTAACGCACAACAAAGGCACGATGAAAGCCACGGACTATTTGTACGGCGTCACGATGGAAGAGCAGGGTGTTTCGAAAGTGGTCTCGGTGCGCTTTGAAGAGGCGGAAGTCGCCCAAGTGGCAGAGGCCGCCATGGTGCCGGAATTGAACTGAAGCGGGTTGGAGTATTGCGATTGTGGTGTGAGAGAGTGATGGGAAAGCGTTGTTTTGTGTTGCATCCTACCTGGTTAGTTTTAACGCTTGAAGTAGAGACACTCTCCTCGATGGGGACTCCCCCCGGCCAATTTAGCTTGTTCTCAAACCAAGCGCGCAGATACTGGACGCGTCCGAAGCGTGTTCGCATTTCGGCTTGGAAGCAGATTCCATAGATATTTCTCAAGCCGAGAGAACTTTCTGAACGGCACGTTCGTTCAATTGGCAATATAAATTTTTCTGCGAAAGCGTGGCTTGGCGGTTACTTTATTGTGAAATTGCAAGCCAGGACTGCTCGCCTCCCTTTTTCGGTAACAACAATTCTTCAATAATAAAAGAAACAGTTATTCAAGTCATCATTCAAACCTCAGGAGGGGTTGCGTGATCAAAACTGTTACGAAAGCCTTCGTGCTGTGTGCGGGATTGTGGGCCATGAACGCCTCGGCGCAGGGAACTTCTCAACAGGATATGTTTCCAGTGCCCGAAGCTATTCGCCACAATGTGGAGTTTTGGAAGAAAATCTACACGGTGTATCCGACCACGTCGATGGTAATCCACGACATGGAAGATATGAGCATCATCTACGAAGCCGTGGATTTTTCCAAAGGCAGCGAAGCAAATTTCACTTACCGCCAACAACTGCAACGAGCCAATCAAGTCAAAGAGGAGTATGCGACGCTCCTGCGCAGTTGGGCACGCGGGCAACTCGATACGACTTCAAACAATCCCCGCGTCAAGCGAGTGCTCGAGCTGTTTGGCTCACATCCCGATCCGGCCCGTCTCGTGCGCGCCGCGGAATCCATGCGCAGCCAGTTGGGCATTCAAGATCGTTTTCGCCAAGGCTTGCAGCGTTCCGGTTTGTATCGTGATGCGATCACACTTATCTTCGCCGCAGAAGGCCTGCCGCTCGAATTGCAGATGCTGCCGCACGTGGAATCTTCTTTCAATTACAAAGCTTATTCGAAAGTGGGCGCCGCGGGCATGTGGCAGTTTATGCGCTCGACGGGCCGTTTGTTTATGACGATCAATTATGACGTGGACGAGCGCCTCGATCCGATTCGCTCTACGGAAGCTGCGGCGAAATTGCTCAAGCTCAATTATTCGGAATTGGGCTCGTGGCCTTTGGCGATTACGGCGTACAATCACGGCCTCAATAGCATGAAGAAGGCCAAAGCGCTTTACGGGCATGACTTCGATAAAATGTACCGCGAATATCGCCACCGCGCTTTCGGCTTCGCCTCTAAAAATTTTTATGCGCAATTTCTCGCTGCGTTGGAAGTCGCCGGCAATCACATGAAATACTTCGGCCCGCTGGAATTTCACAAAGCGGAAGAATTCGTCGAGCTGCCGTTGGATCACTACGTGACGGTCAATCGCTTGTTGGAATCGTTCGATCTGGATTTAGAATATTTCAGCGAGTTGAATCCGGGGTTGCGTCCGCCGGTCATGCAATCGCAACGCCGTATACCGAAAGGCTACATTTTGCGCCTGCCGAAAAGCACGGG
>JABWAN010000429.1 GCA_013361015.1 Candidatus Zhuqueibacterota bacterium
TGTGGAACTGGTCGACGAGCAAGGCAAGCTGTTGCAATCGTAGCCCTGCTCCCTTGTGAGGCACTGATGGAACACAAGGTTCGTAGCACCTTCAGCCGCCCACAAGGGGCGGGGGCTACATCAAATCGGCGCGTGGAGGTAATGATGAACGGAATAATTTTTTACGGTAGGAACTCACGGCAAAATGATTATTGACAAAGATTCTTTCGTTGGTTATCGTAGCCGAGTAACTCAACTTGATTTCTGTAGCCCCATGTCGTTTTTCATAGCGCGAAAACTGAAGAGAAACGAACCATGTCAACCACACAAGTCATTCAAACCGCCGAGCGCCTACCGTTGCTGGAGCGCTTTCAAGTTATCGAGGCGCTTTATGCTTCAATCAAGCGCGAACTGGCGCTGAAAACCCCACCCGTTACGGCAAAAAAGGATGAGCCTTTTGAACTCATTACGTTCGACCTCGGCCAAGAAGTTCATGCCGACCGTGATGAAATCTACGCCGAGCGAGGTTTATAGTGTTCGCCCTCGATACGAATATTCTGGTCTATGCGCACAATATTGGCTCGGCCTTCCACGCCAAAGCTTCGGCATTCGTAAAAAAGATCGTTGCCGAGCGGGATGAGAATGGTCAGCATGTCATCGGCGTATCAGCGCAGGTGTGTGCCGAGTTTATCAACGTGATCACGAGACAGACGCTAGAAAAACCTCTCTCGCTTGCCGAAGCGGTGGCAGTAATTGAGAAATATATCAAGGCGGGTGTGCCAATCATTCACGCGCAAACAACGCAGCTATTCACTTTTCTTGAGCTTGCAAAATCCGCAACGACGCGAAAGAAAACATTTGACTTCTTCTTAGCCGCAACCTTGAAAGATAACGGTATCGAGGGTTTGTACACTGTCAACACTTCTGACTTTCAAGATTTCACATTCTTGAAGGTCGTTAATCCGCTGGTTTGAACTCCTCACTTTCTTGCAATCTCTCTTCAACTCCCCAAATCTTTCTTCTTCGGCTTCACCACCTCCTCCGCGCCTAAAAATTCATGCGAGCGTTCGCCCACCAAACTCGCGCGCGCCGCGGCCTCCTCGCCGAACTTTTCCCGCAGCGTATCGAGCAGTTGCGCGACCTTGTCCTTTTGCTTGCTCTCGGGTTGATCGAAAAGTTGCAGTTGCTCCGCACCGTGCGTGTTCAAATCCGACATGTTCACACCGATGAGGCGAACCTTTTTGCCTTCGCGCTCGAAACTGCGAAAAAGCTTGATGGCAACTTCGCGCATCGTTTCCGCATCGTTGGTGTGCCCGCTCAACGTTTGCCGGCGCGTGTACGTGAGAAAGCCTTCGAGACGAATTTTCACAGTGAGTACGCGGCCTTTAATTTTTTCCTCGCGCATGTAGCGACTGAGGTCGTCCGCAATTTTCCAAATGCGTTTTTCAACAACCGCCACATCGGCAACATCTTCATCCCACGTGTGCTCCTGGCTGATGGATTTGCGCGGCCCACCGTCTTCCACCGCGCGATGATCGATGCCATTGGACAGCGCCCACAAGTGCGCGCCCCACTTGCCGAATTTCTTCGCGAGCGTTTCCTGCGAGCATTTCGCCAGATCCCCAATCACATGAAAACCGTAATCGCGCAGATGCGCTTCCGTTTTCGGGCCGACGCCCCACAGTTTGCTAATGGGCAGCGGCGCAAGGAATTCTTTTTCATGGCCCGGCGCGCAAATCGTCAAGCCGTCGGGCTTATGCAAATCGGACGCGACTTTGGCGACGAACATGTTGCTCGCCAGGCCGACGGAGGCGGTCAAGCCGACTTCCGCGCGAATGCGGGCTTTCAACTTTTCCGCCAAACTCTTTGGCCCGCCGAAACCCTTCGCCGTTTGCGTGATGTCGAGAAACGCCTCGTCGATGCTGATTTGCTGTATTTGCGGCGAGAAGTCGGAGAGAATGCGCATCACCTGGCGGGAGATTTCCCCGTAACGTTGCGGCCGGCCGGGAACGAAGATCGCGTGCGGACATAAACGATACGCTTTCGAAACCGGCAACGCGGAACGAATGCCGTACTTGCGCGCTTCGTAATTCGCGGTCGAAACCACGCCGCGGCCTTTGCCGCCTTTCGGATCGGCGCCGACCACGAGCGGTTTGCCGCGATATTCGGGATAATCCATTTCCTCAATGGCGGCATAGAACGCATCCATATCAACATGGATAATGTAGCGCGTCGCGGATTGTGTGGAGGAGACTGTCATGAACGGCACGAAAAGGATTAAACAGAAATTTTCTGCAGTGGAACATAGAATTCTGCGCGCACTATTGCAACCCCCTTTTGCGCCGCCCAATGCCCTGCGCGAATCTGGAAGGCAAAACCGCAAGAAGCGGGTGGCGAATTCGTGCGCGAGTTTATATATTTCCCCGAACACAAAAATGAGGCAGGAATATGAAGACCAATTACGCACAATCCGCAGAAGACTACCAACGCATCGCAAATGCCATTACGTTCATCGAAAAAAATTTCCGCCGCCAGCCCAGTCTCGACGAAGTCGCGGCGAGCGTGTATCTCAGCGAGCACCACTTTCAGCGTTTGTTCAGCCGTTGGGTGGGCATTAGCCCGAAACGATTTCTGCAATTCCTCACCAAAGAATACGCGAAGAAATTGCTGGCGCATTCAAGCAATTTGCTGGACGTGACTTTTGCCTCCGGCTTGTCAAGCCCCGGGCGCCTGCACGAACTGTTCGTGACCTGCGAAGCCATGACGCCGGGCGAATACAAAAGTGAGGGCGAAGGGCTTGCCATTTCCTACGGCTTTCATCCCACGCCTTTCGGCGAATGTTTGCTGGCGCTGACCGAGCGCGGCATTTGTGCGTTGCAGTTCGTCAAACAAGGCCGCAAGCAAGTCCTCGCCTGGCTGAAGAAAAAGTGGCCGCGCGCGCGTTTGCAACATGCGCCCGCGGCAACGCAACCTTATATCACGCGCATCTTCTCTGTTCCACGCCGCAAGGCTTCGAGGCCGTTGCATCTGCTCGTGGAGGGCACGAATTTTCAAATCAAAGTGTGGGAGGCGCTGCTCAAAATTCCAGCCGGAGCACTCGTGTCTTATCAAGACGTGGCCGGCTATTTGGGTGTGCCGCAGGCTTCGCGCGCTGTGGGCAATGCCGTAGCCAACAATCCCATCACCTACATCATTCCTTGTCATCGCGTCGTGCGCAAAGCCGGTGCGTTGGGAAATTATTCCGGCGGTGCAACGCGCAAGAAAGCGCTGCTCGCATGGGAAGCCGCGAAAGTAAATGGCCGGGCGGAATGAAGCATCACGCGAGTGGGCAGCGCGAGCGCCGAGAGAAATTATTCTGTAGTACGACTTCCACCTCGGCGCTTTTTTTTGTTCTGTCGCTGCTTCACCGAGGGTTCTTCTTTGCTTGTTTACCTAACTTTTATCTCTTCGCGCGAGGTGACTTAAAGCCGAGCAAACCATTCCGTCGCTGAACTTGAATTTTCAAAATGGCTGTTGGATTGGGCAGCCGCGCGGAAAATGCGGCCAGCGTGTCGCGATCAACGCGCTGTTCCAGGGCCGCGAGATAACGCCGCGCGAGGGCGAGATTGTTGTTCAGCGGCCTTTTGCCTTCCTCAATCATCATCCCACTGTGCCAAAATTGCGCTCCTTCAAGGCGCTTCAATGTCGCAACGTTGCGGCATACTGTTGCGTCCAGCCGAGATCGAAATGTGAAAAAGTAGTGAAGTGCAAAGTCACGGGCTGCAGTGCGAACGCCAGCCCGAGCGTGAAGCGGTCCGGATTGGTGGCCATGCCGGCGCGCAACAGCAGTGGTGAGAACAATACCAACTCAATGCCGCTGCGGATTTCCTGCGCAAAACCGCCTTGCTTGTACAAATCAAATTGACCGGCAAAGCGCGCCGAAGGCCGGTAGTGCAGGCCGAGCGCGAGACTGCGCGGCTGCTGCTCTCTGCTCGCGCCCATCAAATTGCCGAGCGCAGCGCCCCACGCGAGCTGCTGCGTGATGGGAACGACCAGCCCGGCATTCATGCGCCCGGAGTGCGCGGTCTCATATCCGGCAATGCGAATTCGACGCCATGCGCCTTGAACGCCGAGCAGAAAATGCTTCGCCGCAGTTCGGCGCTTGGTGGGGAGCGAAACTTTTGCCGCAAGCGTGAACTGATAGGATTGATCGTCAAATTGCGCTTGCGCCAGATGAGTGACAGCGCCTCCCAAACTCATTTTGCCGAATGCCGCGCTCGCCGCTACGCTTGATAAAGTGATTTCTCTTATTCCAAACGGTCGCGAATAAAATAATGTCACAGCCTGCCCGGGAACTTGTGTGAGCGCGGCCGGGTTAATGAATTGGCCCTCGGGATCGGTCGCGCAAGCCACGCCGCTGCCGCCCAGGGCCTGCGCCCTTGCGCCGAGATTGTAATCTTGTGCAACAATGACGCGGCTCGAAAGCAACATGAGCATCCAGACGAATGGCTTGACTTTCATAAAGCCCCCTGGCTATATTGACATGAGCAACAGAATGTGATTTCATTTAAGAGATGGAGAAAGATACATGCGCGCACCATATAATGCTTCCTGGCTTTGTCTTCTCGCAACCGCGGCGTTCGTCAGCCTCGGCAACGCGGCGCTTGCAGACGAGGAAAGCGCGGGCAAAGGCAACCGTGTCATTACCGCCAAAGTCACCGTCATCGTGGATAAGCTGCCGCAGGAGAAAAAAACGCGCATGGCCAACTTCGCGGAAAAAGTGCAAAACTACATCAACAACAGAAAGTGGATCGAAGAAGATTACGTCCATCCCTTCCAAGTCGGCTTTCAATTCTTTCTCGAAGACAACCCTTCCGGCATCGAGGATCGCTATCGCTGCAGCATTATCGCGAACGGTCCGGATATTCAGTATTATGACAAACGCGCGCTCTTTCCTTTTCAAGAGGGCGAGGTGATCGAAGAGACCGCGGCGTATGTGCCCGTGCGCGGCTTGATCGACTTTTTCATGTTCATGATTATCGGCAATGAGCTGGACAAATACGGCGCTTCGGGCGGCGATCATTATTTCGCCAAGGCGCGCAGCACGATGCAAGAAGGCAAATACAGCTTGTTCGCCTATGGCTGGGATATGCGCGAGGATCTCGTGCTCGCCTTGAGCTCGGACAATTACAAAAAGTTTCGCGAAATGAAAGACTACTTCTTTTATGGTTTGTGGTCAACGGAGGAAGCGGCGCAGACCCGGCATTATTTGATGGAAGCGCTGAAGCGGTTGGAAGAAGTGCTCAAGGAGAACAAAGACAATCTCGCCGCCAAAAATTTTGTTGACGCCCACTATCAAGAGTTCGTAGAAGTTTTCAAGCAGAACAACGACACCACCCCCTTTGAAATCTTGTTGAAGATCGATCCCGATCGTAAAGAAATCTATAACGACTACATCGACCCGAATTGAAGCAAAGCCTCCACGTTTTGAAAACCTGGCAGGCCTCCTGCTTCACACCTCAAATTCCTCCCCTTCAAACGGCACGTGGACGTTGGCAAAACCGAGGCCGCGAATGCCCTCGGCCAATGCCTCTGCCGGCTCCGGCTCGCCGTGTACCAGAAAAATGTGTTTGAGCTTTTTCGGATTTTGGCGCTGTAC
>JABWAN010000430.1 GCA_013361015.1 Candidatus Zhuqueibacterota bacterium
GTATTGTCAAGCGCGAGTGCCGTGAGGCGCAGAGGATCGTCATTGCCGTCGACATCATTGCTCAAAACGTTGAGAAGAAGCGCTCTGTTCATTTGCGTCGTGGCCGAATCATTGTGTGCTACTGGTGCGCGATTGGCCGACTGAACTGCAATCACGTCCACACCGGTTTCTTTGTAGCGCGCAAGAAACTCCACCTTCTTTGACGGCGGGCCAATGACCCGCGCGAACTGGCCCGTTGCTGCGCCAAAGTCCATTACGCGGAAACTATCACCCACGCTCACTTGATAACCGTTGGCCAGCTCCAATTCCAGCGTACCGTCCAATGTTGCGGCGCCACTCACTGCGAGCCGCGAATACTGCGTGGCAACTGCCAACCCGCCGATTGCGATCGTCAACTTGCCCGCAGGCAGTTGCTGATAACATCCGGTGATACGCATGATTCCAGAGGGAGCGCCGGGGCGAATATTTCCGTCATTGGTGAAGGACATCGTTGGCGTGTTGACGGTACCGTTGCCCACAAACATGCCGCCTTGATGATTGATACCCGCGGCATTGCCTAAAAACAGCGAGCGCGTTTCGATGACTTCGAGCTTGCCGTAGTTGTTAATCTCGCCGGTGATGAACACATCCGTGATCGCGCGCACGCTGGCGGTGTTGTTGATCGTCACCGCACGCAAATACGAGCGATTGCCGGTGCCGGGGCGCTCAAACGAAACGATCTGCGTTTCCTTGCCGTCGAACACGAAGGCCGTGCCGTCCGGCTGAATCGCGGCTGCGCTGATCGTCTGCGTCAAGTTGCCGCGCAGCACAACCGTTCCCGCTTGCAGCACGTTCAAGCCTTCGAACGTTGCCGCGCCGTTCACAACCAAACGGTCGGAGGCGTTGTTCATAATCAAATGCTTTTCCGCGCTGAACACACCGGCTTTGAAATTTCCGCCGATCTCCAGCGTATGGCCGTTGAGCGTTAAAGATTGCTTCGGTAAAATCGTAAGGTTCGTAGCCGGTTCCTGTAATTGTAAATCGGCACTCATCACGAGAGGGCCGGCGATGTTGGTGTTGTGGATCGCATAAGTTCCGCTGTCGATCTTCGGTAGCGCGCTCGTAAAATTGGTGTTGAATTGCACGGCTTGCTTGAGCAGTGTTCCGGCCTCAAGTTTGAGCTGGCCGGTGATGAAGAGCTCCGACGCGAAAGTCACACCCGCGGGATTGCGCAACGTCAAATCGTTGAGGAAAGAGCGATTGCCGATTCCGGGTTTCTCGAAGTTCACGGTTTGCGGCGCATTGCCGGTCAACATGAACTGTGTGCCGCTCGGTTGCAAAGATTTACCGCCGATTTTTTGCAGGAGATCGCCGTGGACGATGATCGCACCGGCGGCAAGCTCGCTCTGGCCTTGAAACTCCGCGTTGCCGCCCACTGCGAGCGTATCCGTGGCTTGCGTCATAAACAAATGCTTGTACTCTTCAAACACTTTCACGGTGAAATTGCCGCCCACACGCAGAGTGTGCCCATTGAGAGCGAGTGAGTTGCGCGGCAGCACCGTGAGATGATTGTCTGCATTCGGCAAAGTAAGGTTCGCATCGAGTGCAATCGCGCCTGCCACGTAGCTGTTCACGATCGCGTAGTTACCGTTCGCAATCGCCGGCAATGCGCTGGTGAAATACGTGCCTTGCGCGGCGCCTTGCGAAACGCTGCCCGCATTGATCGTCAAGCGGCCCGTGAGGTAAACCTCGCTGGCGAAACTCACGCCCGCGGGATTGTTGATGCGCACGTCTTGCAAGAACGAACGATTCACGGTCCCCGGGCGCTCGATGCTGACGATCTGTGGCTGCGTGCCTTCCAACACAAACACAGTGCCTGCGGGTTGCAGCGCGCCGCTGCTGACTCTTTGCACCAAATTTCCGCGCAATGAAATCGTGCCCGCGGTGAGTGTGCTGAATCCTTCGAAAATCGCTTCGCCGTCAATCACCAATGCATCCGCCGGCGAAGTCATGATCAAATGTTTTTGATCGCCGTAAGCTTTGACCGTGAACGTTCCACCGACATGGAGCCGATGGCCGTTGAGTGAGAGCGCATTGCGCGCGAGAACCGTCAAATCATTCTCCGGGTGCGACAGTTCGCAATCCGCGTCCATCGCTATCAAACCGGCCACGTAGGTTTTACGCACGCGATAATCACCGCCGTTGGTGCGCGGAAGCTGTTGATGAAAATACGTGCCCACGGAATCATGCTGCACTAACTGGCCGCCATTCTCCAATTGCAGCAAGCCGGTGACATGCACGTCCGTCAAAAACGAGACGCCCGCAGAGTTGCGCACGATCACATTGTTGAAGAACGATTGATTGTTGGTGCCCGGGCGTTGGAAACGCACGGTCTGCGGTATCGTGCCCTCAAAAACGAAGCTGGTGCCAACAGGCTGGAGCGCCATGTTCACAGTTTCCTGCACAAGATTGCCGCGCAGCACAATCCGTCCGGCTTCGAGTTTCGTGCGCGCCGCGAAAGTTGCATTGCCATTGATGATGATCGCATCGTTGGCATTGGTCATCACGAGATGATCGCTCACGATGCCGCTCGTGCCGACTTTAAAATCGCCATCCACATTCAACGTGTATCCGTTGATCGTCAAACTTGCGCCGAGTTCGATATTGACGCTATGCACGGAGGAGTTTTCACTCAAAATCGGAAAGTTACCCTTTGCAGTCTTTTTGATAACGACGTGCGAGAGTGATTGCGGCCGGCCTGCCGGCTGCCAGTTCGAAGGCTCCGACCAGTTACTTGAAACTGCGCCGGTCCATACCTTGTCTTCCTGTGCTGCGGCAAATGTTGCCAGCAAAAGTAACGCACCGCACAGGAAATATTTTTGTAGCTTGCTTCTTTTCATCGACCTTGCTCCTTGTTGAGAGTTTTCAATTTCCAGCCAAAGCGCCGGCTGTTACAGAAGCCGGGCAAATTGCTTTATCCTTTCGCAACTTTGTTGCCAAAATTTGTTTTTCTGTCAGAAACTCTGTGAATGCCGTTCTTACAAAAAAGTTGGTGTAATAGTGACCACGATTTTGTGCAGCAAGTCTATAATAATAAATGTCGAAAAGGCGCAGCATCGAAGTCGGGTTGCGGCGTTCTCTTTGGTTTATAACCGGTCGATGCTGGCAGCGTTGGCTGTCTTTTGTAGAATCGTGAGACACCGCTGACATTTTCTTACAGCAATGATACAAATTGGATTGTTTTCGACCGCCTTTGTTCTCTGTATGGCTGTTCAAGCTTAGCGATACCGCCTTGATTTGGCTCGTTCAGAATGGGTCTTCCGGGGCAATTCACCCGACCTATTTCACAGACACGAGTTGCTGTCCTAATTTCGCATGAATACTATGTCAACCCTCAGTATGTTAAAAGCAATTGCCAAAGCTTTCGTGCATCCCGCTTTGAGCGCACCACCGAATCGCAGTTTTGCGCAGAAGGCCAAGGCCGCGCCCATGGCAGGTCCGGCCACACATTCAACGAAAAATTTGGTGTAAAAATAAAAACGCCACTTGCCCTCATTGCGAGGACAAGTGGCGTTTGCAATTGCGTTGGAACTTCCGCGCTGAATCACGCTTGCGAATTAGCGGCGCGTCCGCTTCCTTACACAAAATTAGATTTGGAAAAGTACCGGCACATCGTGCATGCCGCAAAGCGATATGCGCTGCACGATGCGTTCGTTGCTAAAGTTCGGCTTGAAAGCGCCATGAACTTTTGAAGTGCGTGGCGCTTCTCTCGTCCTATTTCATCAACACAAGCTTCTTCTGTGCGGTAAATTCGCCCGCTTTGATCACATACAGATACACGCCGCTCGCCACGCGCTCGCCGCGCTCGTTCCTCGCGTCCCACATGAAGCTGTGACGGCCTGCATTCATCTCGCCTGCAACCAACTTCTTCACAAGCTGCCCGTTCGTGTTGTAGATCGACAAATTCACCTCGCCCGCTGCGGGCAACGCGAAGCTAATCATCGTCGTGGGATTAAACGGATTCGGATAGTTCTGCTCCAACTGATAACTGGTTACTGGTTGCTCGTTGCTGGTTGCTTCTTCTTCATCATCAAAAGAAGACTTGGGCAAATTACCAGGGCCGGGCAAGGAGCCGGGCGAGTCGTGGTGCAGGAACAAACAGTCGTTGCTCACGAGAATTTCTTTCGCGCAAATGGAGCCGCGCAGTTGCGAGTTCTTCACCAGCGTGACCACCGCGTTCGGCGCATTGAAGGAGCCGAGCAGATAAGCCTCGCGGCCCCAATTCGCAGACGTGCTTTGCATCGTGTTGAACGTCAAGAGCTTACTATCGCTCTCGCCATTGGGCAAGAGCACAATCGCGGCTTCGTGGCCGAGTTGGAGATTGCTCACGACGTTGATCGTGATGGGATCGCCGCTGGACAAATCAATTTCAATCGTGCCGCCTTCAATCGTGCTGGAATAGCGCAGCTCGTTCATGAAATACTCGCCGCTGGTGAGTTTGAGCGTGCCGCCTTGTTTCATTGTGACGATGCCATACGAGCCGGGCGCAAGCGTGAGCGAGCCGCCGTTCGGAACGGTTTTGTTTGTGCCGCCCGCGGAATAACTCAAGCTCGGCAGCGGCTCGGCATTCACCGGGCCGATTGTCTTCGTGCCGTTGATCGTACCCGAGTTGCTCACGCTCGTTTGCGATTTTACATTGCCGTTGATCGTGTTGTATTTGCCAATGGAGATTTTGCCGACCGCAGTGAGATTAGAATTGTACGTGCTCGGCTTGCCTTTTTCCACGGTGAGCAAACCGTTGGAATGCACCTCGCCGGTGGAGGTACTTTGCTTCGTGCCCTTGAGCGTGATTTTATTCGCAACAAAGACGAAGGGCTTGACCGGTGGCGGAGGCGGGATCACGTCGAAGTTGACGAGATTATTCACCGTGACTGGCACGATCTCGAAGTTGCTATCCGAGGCCTCGACGGTCGTAGGATCATTGGTGATATCAACATTCACGTCGCTTGTCGAGCCGGGGGCGAGGATGGTGAAGTTCAAAGTCAAAATCGTCGTGCCGTCCGGCAAAGTCACGCCATAGTCAGGGAAGTCGGCATCGAACCAAGTGTAGGTCAATTGGCCGGCCGCGGGCGTGCCGATAACCGGGACATCGTCGTCGATGGTCACAGGGGTATTGCTATCCAACTGCAATTCGCTCGGATCCCAATTGACGCTAAATTGCAGCGTGCCGAGATTCGTGAATTTGTCGACTTTGATCATGACCGCGACCGGTGCGCCGCTCGCGAGGGGGCCGGCAGGTCCTTCAGCGGTGAGGATGAGGGGACAAATGTTTGCGAAGCCGATGCTGCCATACGTATCGTTATTGCTCGTCGAAGCCGTGTTGCCGGAAAACGTGAGATCGCAACCCGAGACTTGGGGATCATTCGTGGTGCCGGGTGCGGCATTGCCGCCGTTGTCCGCTTGATCAAAAATAAAAAGCGCGCCGCCGAGACCTTGCCCGTTGTTGCCGCCGGTGCCGCCGGTTGCGGTGTTGTTTTGGAAAGTCACACTTTTCAGCGTGAGCGTGCCGCTGGCCACGAAGATCGCGCCGCCCGCGCCCATGCCGCCGCCGCCGATGGTGGTGCCATTACCGC
>JABWAN010000431.1 GCA_013361015.1 Candidatus Zhuqueibacterota bacterium
GGTATTGATGGGTTCCATCAAAAGAGGCTAGAAAAACTGCAATCGCTAAAACTGGCGAAAATACTCAAACGCAAGAATCCGTATCTCTTCAAAGCCAAAAATCTGACCACAGCTCATGATTTGGTGAAATCGTTGCTAGACGCCCATTTGTCGTCGCAAGAAGAGGGAATTTTCGGAGGATTCCTCGAGCAGCTTGCCATCTTTATTTGTAGCCGTGTTCATGATGGCAAAAAGTCTGCGGCAGAAGGGATTGACTTGGAGTTTGAGCATAATGACGCGAAGTATCTTATCGCAATCAAGTCCGGACCACACTGGGGAAATAGTAGACAGATTGCAAAGTTGAAGGATGATTTTAGGAAAGCTAAAAGAATACTTGGCACAAACACGGCTCGTAACAAAGTCATTGCCGTCAATGGCTGTTGTTACGGCAAAGATGATAAACCCGATAAAGGTGATTATTTGAAGCTTTGTGGGCAGGGATTTTGGGAATTGATTTCCGGTAATGCCGATTTATATACTGAGATCATTGAGCCGCTAGGCCATAAAGCGAAAGAGAGAAATGAAAAATTCACTGAAGAATATGTCAAGATCATTAACCGCTTTACTTTCGAGTTTAGCAAGGATTATTGCGATGCTACCGGCTCGATTCTTTGGGAGAAGCTCGTGAAGTTCAATTCAAGAAAAAAAGAATCGAGTGTGTGAACAGACGGAGTTTGCTTTGATCCCTCTCGAACAATGGCTCGTCACTCTCGCCTACGTGCTCGCATTGGCGCACTACGTCAAGGCCTTTCGCGAGGGCAAGGATGAAAGCCGCAAACGCTCGTGGCAAATCGCCGCGGCTGCGATGGCGCTGCATTTCGGCTATCTCATTCATCTCGGCCTCGTGATCGGGCGCTTGCCCGTAACCAGCGTGTTCGAAACCTTGACCACGTGCGCCTGGTTCTTCGGCGTGGCCTATCTCAGCGTGGAATGGCGGCTGCATGAAACCTCGCTCGGGCTTTTCATTTTGCCGTTCATTATCGTGCTGCACACGCTCTCGAACCTCTTTCTCGATCTCAATCGCGTGCTGCCGCCGATTCTGATGCAGGAGTTCGTGTTCGAGATTCATGTCGTCATTCTGCTCTTCTCCTATTCCGCCTTCGCCATTTCTTTCATTGCCAGCCTGCTCTATCTTTTGCTCTCGCGTGAAATTCACCAGAAGAGCACGGGGCTGTTTTATCGCCGCCTGCCCTCGCTGGCTTTTTTTGATGCGCTCAGCAATCGCGGCGTGAACATCGGCCTGCTCTTTCTTACGCTCGGCGTGGCGCTCGGTATTTATGAAGGCACCAAAGTCGCCGAGCAATTTTTCAAATGGGACGCCAAATTCGTCGCAGTCGGATTGACCTGGCTCATCTATTTCTTTCACCTCTTGGGCCGCTTCAAGCTGGGTTGGCAGGGTAAGCGTGCGGCGTTCGTTTCGTTATTGGGATTTGGCTCGTTGCTCTTTTCCTTTCTTATCGTCTCACTTGCACTTTCCGAGGTCCATCACTTTCGTTAATCATGTCTTTCCGCGTTTATTACATCCTCCGGCCCGCGCCCTTCCAAGCGGAAAAGTATGCAGAGGCATCTCTGGCCCGTTTGCGCGAGCAACTTGGCGTCGACGAGTTGTTATGCGTGCTAGGCCCGCGTTATCTCGAACTCTTTCTTGCCGAAACCACGACGGCCAAATCTGCAAACGGTATTTATGCCGACGAGTCGCGTCTCTTTTTATCCTTCTTGTCGGAAGAATGTGGCTCTGCTTTGGCGAAGATCACGACCTGTGAACACGAGGCGGAAGCACACGCAATTGCACACTACTTTCGCTCAGCCTTGGGTTGGCTGCCGGAGGGCGCGCGCGATGAGCAACATGCAAAGGCGTTCCGTGTTGCGCACGAGGCCGCACACGCACGCGCGCATCTTGGCGTGCAACTCAATCGCCTCTATGAACGCGCGCTCTGGTTCACCGAAAAAGTACGCCTGGAAACCGACTTCTTTTCGCACACCGTTTCACTCGCTACCACTCTGCTCGAGGTTGCCGGGAAAATTTTTGGGGGATTTAAAAATCGCACTGCGCTTATTCTCGGCAACAACATGGAAGCCGCGCGCACTGCACAGGCGTTGCGCGAGGCCGATATCGGCGGCCTGCTTTTATTCAACAAGGTTTCACAGGCGGAAGACTATTTGAACAGCGTGCTCCTCGAAACGGTGAATGAAAACACCTTCGCGCCGTTGGCGGATTTGATTCTGATTTTTGACGCGCTCCATCCGCAATTCGGCGATCCGCGTTTCATTCAAAAACTCATGGCCAAGCGGCAGCGCGCCCCGCTTTTGCTCGCGGATTTCACGGATCACACGGCCCGCGCCGCGGAGTTTCAAAAGATGTACAATCTCTTTTTCTTCGCGCGCTCGGATTTGAACCGGCTCGTTGATCAAAAGACGCCGGCGCGTGAACAAGTGGAAAATAAAATCACGCAATGGCTCGCCAGTGAAGTCGAAAGCTTCCGGCAATGGCTGGCCTCCGCAGAGCGTTTTCATTTCGGTCGGATGGTGGGCAGCAGCGCGCAAATGCAGGCCGTGTTCGAGATGATCGCCCGCATCGCCCGCACCGATATTACCGTGTTGATTCAAGGCGAGAGCGGCACGGGGAAAGAACTAGTCGCCGCCGCGGTGCATGAATCGAGCGGCCGCGTGCGGCGCCCGTTTGTCGTGGTCAATTGCGGCGCGATTCCCGAGAGCTTGTTGGAGAGCGAGTTGTTCGGCCACGTGCGCGGCGCATTCACGGGCGCGATCTCCAACAAGAAAGGCCTCTTCGAAGAAGCGCACATGGGCACGATCTTTCTCGATGAGATCGGCGAGCTGCCGCAGCAATTGCAAGTAAAGCTGTTGCGCTTCCTGCAAGACAACGTCATTCGCAAAGTCGGCAGCAACGTCAACATGCAGCTCGATGTGCGCGTGCTCGCCGCCACCAATCGCGATTTGGAAGAGATGGTCGCGCAGGGCAAATTTCGCAGCGATTTGTATTATCGCTTGAATGTGATTCGACTCGATCTGCCGCCCCTGCGTGAGCGTCGCGATGACATTCCCGTGCTCGCGCGCCATTTTCTTCTCAAGTATGCTGCCTTCATGCGCAAGCCGGCGCGCGAGCTTTCACGCGAAGCGCTGCAAAAAATCATGAGCTATTCGTGGCCCGGCAATGTGCGCGAATTGGAAAACGCAATGGAACGTGCCGTCGCGCTCTCACTCGAACCGGAGATCGGCCTCGCCGAATTGCCGGAGAGCTTGCGGCGGGTGGCCAAGATTTCCGCCACGAATCACGTGCGCCCCTCACTAAAAGAAATGGAACAACGCTACATTCTCGAAACCGTCGAACACTGTGGCAACAACTATGATGAAGCCGCGCGCGTGCTCGGCATCGGCCGCACCACGCTGTGGAGGAAGTTGAAAGAGTATCAGGGGCAGGAGTGAGTTCGGTTGGATTGAAGGATTCATGGATTGGTGGATTGATGGAGCTTTGATCAGTGCCACTCGGCGGCTTCAGCGTATCTCGGCAAAGTGCTGCATTCGATTGCTTTGATCGACAAATTAAAATGATCTTGCATGGCCTTCGATTGCTCGACAAATTCATGAGCCTAAACGAAACGCTTAAAACGCATTTGAGGGTTGTGAAAAATAGGGTCACGCCATGAATGCATTTCCCGAAGCTTTGCCCACCGACATTGATTGGGACACGCTCGTTGATGAGTTGAAGAAGCAAACACTCGTGCCGTTTCTCGGGGCCGGCGCTTCTTTGGGATGCGACGGTGCCACCGGATTGCCGACCGGCGGCAGTCTCGCGGAAATGCTCGCGCAAGAGTGCAAATACCCGGGCAAAGATAAATTCGATTTGCTGCGCGTGGCGCAATATTATGCCTTCCGCCGCGGTGAAATGCGCCTGCGTTCTTCACTCAATGAAAAACTCAGTCTCAAAGAAGTGAAGCCCGGCGAGATTCACAATCTCATCGCAAGCTGGCCGGTCAACGTCGTGCTCACCACAAATTTCGACAATCTCGTGGAGCGCGCGTTCAGCAAGCGGGATAAAGATCCCGCCAAAGCCCTGTATGACCGCAAGGGCGACCAAAAGGAAATCGACCTCACGCCCACGATCGACAAGCCTCTCGTCTATAAGCTGCACGGCTCGCTTGAAAATCTCGACTCCATGATCGTCACCGAGGACAATTACATCGACTTCCTCATCAGCCTCATCGAAGGCAATCCCAAAGTTCCGGACATCATCAAAAACGTTTTTCGCCGATGCAGCATTTTGTTCATCGGTTATGGTTTGAAAGATTGGAACATTCGCGTGCTGTTGCGCTATTTTCGCAAACCCGATATCCCGTCGTTTGCCATACAGCGTGACATGAAAGCGCTGAGCGATGCCGAAGCCCAAGGCGAGTGGGAAAGCACCGTGCTTTATTGGAGAGACCAAAAGGTCTCGGTCTACAATTGCGACGCGCTCGACTTTGTGCGTGAGTTGGATCGCCGCTTTCGGGAAGGAAGCCATGCCTGAGGCCACGCAACTCCGCGCCTTTCCCGGCTTGCACTTTTTTGAAGACCGCGACTTTGACCGCGCGCTGTTCTGCGGACGCGAAACGGAGATCAAACAACTCACCGAGCGCATCATTGCCGAAGATTTGACCGTGCTCTTCAGCAAATCGGGCGACGGCAAAACTTCGCTCATCAATGCCGGCTTGAAACCCAAATTGCGTGAGTTGGGCTATCTGCCCGTGCGCGCGCGGCTCTTCAATCTACCCGCAGATAAAACGCCGCTTGATGTGCTCTATCAAACGCTCGCCGAAGAGGCGCAGGCGCATAGCCTCACATTGCCGCAAGACTGGCAACGCGCGACGTTGTGGGAAACGTTCTTCGCTTTGCAACCCACTGCGGAAAACAAGCTCAAGCCTATTGTGCTCATTCTCGATCAGTTCGAAGAATTGTTCACGCTTATGGCCGCGCGCCCGAGTGCGCAGGAAGATTTCATTGCGCAGCTTGCCGATCTCGCACGCGGCAGATTGCCCGAGCCTGTGCGTGAAAATTATCGCGCTCAACTCGCCGCGTTGCTCCCGAGCAGCAAGGAAGCGCGCAAACTCGAACAACTGTTATACGGTACAGTTGCGCCGACCGTGCGTCTCATGCTCTCGTTGCGCGAAGACTATCTCGCGTTTTTAAACAATCTCGGCAAACGCATTCCCAAAGTGTTTGCCAGCCGCTATCGCCTCGCTTCGCTTTCGATTGCGCAAGCACGCCTCGCCATTGCCAATCCGCCGCAACAAGAAGTGCTCGGCGAACAGAAGTTTCAAATTGACGACGACGCGATTGAAGCACTGCTGAAATTTCTCGCGGTGCAAAGCAGCAGCTCCGGTGTGAGCGAAGAAACCGTCGGCCCGCACGCAGGCCTTCGTCTGGCTCGAACAGGTCGTGCAGGCCCACATTGGAGCGCTCTTCCCCGGCATGACCATCCTGGAGTCGCAACCGTTCCACGTCACTCGCGACGCCGAAATGGCGATTCAAGAGCTGGAGGCCGCCGACCTGCT
>JABWAN010000432.1 GCA_013361015.1 Candidatus Zhuqueibacterota bacterium
TATGAAGCCCTGCCCGAAAAGCTGCAAAAAGTTTTGCAGCGTTTGGTGGAATCCGGAGTGGCGTGGGATCCGACGTTGTGCATTTACGAAGCCTCGCGTGATTTGCAGCGCGCTCTCGGCCAACCGTGGTTCAAAGAATATCTGCACCCTGCGTTGGAAGCGTTCTTCTCCCCGAATCCGGAATTTCACGGCTCGTTCTTTTTCGGCTGGACGAATACCGATGAAATTTTTTGGAAGGAGAACTATCGCATTTGGATGAAAGCTGTGCGCGATTTTGCCAATCTCGGCGGCGTGGTAACTACTGGTGAAGACGCGGGCTTCATTTATCAAATGTATGGTTTCGGCTATTTGCGTGAGTTGGAGCTGCATGAAGAAGCGGGTTTTCACCCGCTCGAAGTCATTCAACACGCCACGGCAAACGGCGCAAAAGTGCTCGGCCAGGCGCATGAGCTGGGGCGGCTCAAAATCGGTTATCTCGCCGACGTGATCGTCGTCAATGGCAACCCGCTGGAGAATTTGCACATTCTCTTTCCGACCGGCATTGATGCAGTATTGGATCAGCAGCGCGAAGGCCGCGGCGGGGTAGCATGGACGATCAAAGACGGCATTCCATATCACGCGCCCACACTGTTCACGGAAGTGCGCGAGCTGGTGAAAGCCGCACGCAACGAAGCACGCACAGAAGAGTGAATTACAACGAATAAAAGCGGCAGCGAATCAATCAACAATGAGATTGGTGTAGGGCTCGCATTTGATGCCGCTAGCTTCGTTGCCGATGCTTTGTTTCAAGTAGAAGGAGGAGAGGAAATGTCTGATGTCAAACTGAAAACTTGTGTGCTTGCTTTGGCACTCATGCTCGGTACGTTGCCGCCAGCGCATGCACAAAGCGTTTTCTTCGATTTCAAATTCGGCGCGTTCTATCCTGCGGAGCTTCCCGGTGGATTATTTCCGAATGTGGCGTTGCACAAGAGTATCGATCGCGACGGCGTGTGGCAATGGGATGTTGGTGTGGGCGCAGGTTATTATCGCCGCAGCAACCACGATCTCGTCTACGTGGCGCCGGTCTCGTTGGGTGCTTCCGCTCCCGCCGAGGAGATAGATTTCACACGCAAAATGACGCCGCTGCAAATCAAGCTCACGATGAAGATTTCACTCATCGAAATGAATCTGCCCAGTTTCCCCGGCACGCGATCGCTTGCGAAATCCGGAATGTCGAGCGCCACGTCTCTCCAAGATCTTGGATTCTTCGTGCGGCCGTATGCCGCGTATTTCAAGCTCACGAGCGAAGAGGAAAACCGCGTGCAGGAGCGCAGCGTCTCGCGTACCTATGAAGATTGGGGCTGGGGCGCCGAGTCGGGAATCTACCTTAGCACGGTGAATAATGTTGCGGTCACGATTTCCGTGCTCTACAATCGCGCCACCTTGCAACGTGAAGAAGTGGAAGCAAATGATACAGACGACGCGGGTTTGCCCATCGCAAAAGACGTGAAGCTGCACGGTTTCGGATTCTTTTTGAGCATGGGCTGGGGCTTTTGAAACAACCGCAGGCTTGACGCACGCAAAGCTGTTTGCCGCGCGTTTTTGTTCTGCTTGTAGACTGCCGCAACTTTTGCCATGCCGAACCCGGACGAGCCGGAACCAAAGAGGACAGAAAAATAAAAGCCCACAAAAAAACATTTTGTGTCGTTTCATTTTTGTGTCCCGAAAAATTTTGCTTTTTTGCAGTGATTCAACTTTTTTGATACTAGAGTGCTCATCATGTTCGACGCGCTGTTCCAACTCGACGCCGAGGTTTTCTTTTACATCAATCGCGATTTGCACAACGTCGTTTTCGATTGGCTCATGCCCGTGATCACGAATCAGCGCCATTGGTATCCGCTCTTTCTTGCGGCATTTGTGTATCTCATTTGGAAGGGGGGAAGAACCGGACGCACCGCAGCCGCGTTGATCATTCTGGTGATCGCGTTGAGCGATCAAATCTCTTCGAGTTTGCTCAAGCCGTGGGTGCATCGCCTGCGGCCCTGCACTATTTTGGACGGCGTGCGCATGCTGCCCGGCATTGCGTGCGCGAATTATTCTTTCCCTTCCTCGCACGCCACCAACGCTTTTGCCGCTGCAACTTTTTTCGCGCACTACTATCCGCAGGTGCGCTGGACGCTGTTTACGTTCGCTTTCCTCGCGGCTTTTTCACGCATCTATCTCGGCGTCCACTATCCTTCGGATGTGGTGGGCGGCGCGCTGCTCGGCGCGCTCTGCGCGTGGTCGGTGATTTATCTCTATAAATTTGCCGAGCGCGTTTATCAAAACCGTCGGCAACGAACCTCGTAACGCTGACTTCCAGGCTGTTTGCAAACTGGTAACTCACGCTGCAAAAATTCTCGTAAGCCATGCCAACGATCGACCTCGTCGTCTTCGACATTGCCGGAACTTTAATTCACGACACCGGTTTTGTGCTCGCGGCTTTTCGCGCGGCTTTGCAAGAGTTCGGCGGCGCGATCACTCCCGAGCAACTGCAAGCTTGGCGGGGCGCTTCGAAACGTGAAGTGCTGCAATCCTATCTCGCCCAAAACACGGCGGCAGACGAAGCCACCCTGCTCGCGCGATTGCAGCGCTCGGAAGCCGCTTTCCGCGAAACCCTGCAAGCTTCGTTGGCAGAATCCGGCGTGCGCACTATCGAAGGAGTGGAACCAACTTTTGCATGGCTGCGGGAACGCAAAATCAAAATTGCGCTGAATACGGGCTTCGACCGTGTGGTTACGGATGCAATCATGCACGCCACAGGCTGGCGTGAACAGTTGATTGATGCTTCCGTGTGCAGCGACGACGTTGCGCAAGGCCGGCCTGCACCCTTCATGATTTTTCGCGCGATGGAGGCCACGCGCGTGCAGGACGTGCGCCACGTCATTGCCGTTGGCGATACCGTCAATGATCTGCTCTCGGGATGGAACGCCGGCGTACGTGGCGTGATTGGCGTGCTCACCGGCAGCCATAGCAAAGACCAACTCAGCCAAGCGCCGCACACGCACATCATTCCAAGCGTCGCGGAGTTGCCCGAATTAATTGTGACTGCATTTGTTTAATACTGTGCGCTGCGCTTGACGCTAAACTTTTAGTCTCCTTTGCAGCGCAGCCAGCTTGAAAATTTCAGCTAGGTGGCGGAATGCCATCGCTTTGAAGTCACCTAGCTTGAAAAGATAAAGGTGAGGTAAACAAGCAAAGATGAACCCTTGGTGGAGCAGCGACAGAACATAAAAATGCTTCGGTATCAACTTTAGCAAACTCTCGAAGCTTGTGCTTTGATAAAAACGAGGAGGAGTTTCTCCATGCAGCGACGATCACTTGTTCTTCTACTTGCACTCTCGGCGTGTTTGCTCATTGCCGCGGCGCCCGATGAGGGCATGTATCCCATCAGCGAGATTCTCAAACTGGATTTGCGCGCGAAGGGTTTGAAAATCGATCCGAAGGAAATCTACAACCCCGAAGGCGTGAGCTTGATTGACGGCATCGTGCAAGTGGGCGGGTGCACGGGCTCTTTCGTTTCCGCGCAAGGGTTGATTTTGACGAACCATCATTGCGCGTATGGCGCCACACAGGCCGCAAGCACCACGGAACACGATTACATCAAAAACGGTTTCCTCGCGCGCAATGGCGGCGAAGAGATTCCCGCGAAAGGCTACACCGTGCGCATCACGGATTCTTATCGCGATGTTTCCGCGGAGGTGTTGAGCGCGGTGAATGACACGATGGATTTGGCGGAGCGCAGCAAAGCGATTGAGATGAAGATTAAAGCGATCGTGGCTGCAACTGAGGAGGAGCAGCCCGGCAAGCGCGCGGAAGTTTCGGAGATGTTCATCGGCAAAAGCTACGTGCTGTTCGTTTACACCAATCTCAAGGACGTGCGGCTCGTGTACGTGCCGCCGCGTTCGATTGGCGAGTTCGGCGGCGAAGAGGACAATTGGGTTTGGCCGCGCCACACCGGCGATTTTTCTTTCTTGCGTGCATACGTTGCGCCGGATGGTTCGCCCGCGGAGTATTCGCCGAGCAACGTGCCGTACTCGCCGCGCAAGTTTCTCAAAGTCGCGCCGCAGGGAGCGAACGAAGAGGATTTCGTTTTTATTCTCGGCTATCCCGGCAGCACGTTCCGCCATCGCACTTCGCATTACCTCGCGTTTGAAAAAGAAGTGCGCATGCCCTTCGTCGCAGATTGGAATGCGTGGCAAATCGCAACCATGCAAGAACTCGGCAAGCACGATCGTAGCGTTGCGCTCAAACATGCCAGCCGCAGCAAAAGTTTGGCGAACGTGATGAAGAACTATCGCGGCAAGCTGCAAGGTTTGCGGCGCCTCGAGTTGGTGGAGAAAAAACGGCTCGAAGAACAGGCTTTGCAAAACTACATCGATGGCGATCCGGTGCGGCAGAAAACTTACGGCAGCGTGCTCGCGGAGATCGACAAAGTTTATCAGGAAATGCGCAGCCAGGCCGAGCGTGAGCTGATTTTGACCAACCTGCAAAGCAGCTCGACCATGCTGCGCTTCGGCAATGCGATATATGAAGGCACGCAAGAATTGCAGAAGCCCGATCTCGAACGCCAATCAGCTTACATGGAGCGCAATCTCAATGCGACGAAACAGAGTTTGAAACAAGCGGCGCAGAATTACTATGAACCCACGGACCGGACTTTCTTGCGCGAGTTGCTGCTGCGCGCCGCGCAATTGCCGGAGGACCAAAAAATCCCAGCGGTGGCTGCGCTGCTGAAAGAGAGCACGCCCGAGAAGAGCATTGAGAAATTTCTCAACTCAGCTTATGCCAAGAGCAAGCTCTACGAAGAAGCTTTCTTGCTTGAAACCCTGGCTCAAAAGCCGGAACAAGTCGCCAAGCTCAAAGATCCGTTCGTGGAATTTGCGCGCACGCTTCATCCCACATACAAAGCGCTGCGAGAAACGCAGCGCCGCCGCGACGGCGCATTGAACAAGTTGTATGCGCAGCTCGCGGACATCAAACAACTCTTTATGGCGACCGACTTCATTCCCGATGCAAACCGCACTTTGCGATTGACGTTCGGGCGCGTGCGCGGCTATCGCCCCGCGGATGCGGTGTACTATCATCCCGTCACCACGTTGAAAGGTGTGATCGAAAAAACCACGGGCGCAGAGCCGTTTGACACGCCGCAGAAGCTGGTCGAACTCTACCACGCGAAAGATTTTGGACAATTCAAATTGCCGCAAGCGAACGAGGTGCCGGTCGCGTTGCTTTATAATCTTGACACCACCGGCGGCAATTCCGGCAGCGCGGTATTGAATGCGAACGGCGAAATCGTCGGCGTGAATTTCGACCGCGCCTTCGAAGCCACCATCAACGACTATGCGTGGAGCGAAGATTACAGCCGCTCGATTGCCGTGGATATTCGCTACGTGCTCTGGGTCACACAAAAATTCGCCGGCGCGCAATACTTGTTGGATGAGATGAACGTGCGCAGCGGAGTGGAGAATTAACCACGTTCTTCGTGCTGTCATTCTGGAAAAATTTTTTCTAGTGCTCGGCACTCAGCCAATTTTGAGAGGTATACCAAGTGCTAGGGAAG
>JABWAN010000433.1 GCA_013361015.1 Candidatus Zhuqueibacterota bacterium
TCCCCTGCGAGTGAAACATTCCCGCGGCCGCGGCGGTCAAAACGAAACAAAAAGGAACCCTTCACAAAATTCGGAGGTTTGTCATGGACCATATGCATGAAGTTTTTATGGCAATGGTGATATTCGGCGCCATCGCCTACGTCATCACACAATACTTCAACCATCGCCAGCGCATGAAAATGATCGAGTCCGGCATCACCAAGCTCGAATTTTCGCAGACGCGCAGCCGCAGCAGCAACTCCATTAAGTACGGCCTGGTTGCGATTGCACTGGGGTCGGCGATCTTTATCTCGCAAATAATGGATGACGTCGGCGGGTTTCGCGGTCAAGAGATCGGATTCGCATTGGTGCCCATTTTCACGGGCGTGGCGCTGATTATCTCCGCGATCGTTGAGCGCAGGCTGGAGCCGCGCAATGGCCGCGGCGGCGAGACGATGGAAATGAAGCAGTAATCGGCGCAAATCTTCCAGGCCTCCTCGCCTGGAAGATTTCCTGTATCACAGCACAATTCTCATCGTTGTGCCCTCTCCCACGCGCGTTTCCTTCAAAAGCAGCTTGCCGTGGTGATATTCTTCCACGATGCGTTTGGCCAGGCTCAAGCCCAAACCCCAGCCGCGTTTCTTCGTGCTGAAACCGGGACGGAAAATGTTTTTGCGCGCGCCCGGCTCGATGCCGCGGCCATTGTCATGCACGTCTATAATCACACGATACGGCTTTTCGGTGGCAGGCTTCAACTCGATCGCAATCTCGCCTTTGTCGGATTCAATCGCATCCACGGCGTTGCGAATGAGATTTTCCAGAACCCATTCGAAGAGGTCGCGGTTCATCGGCACCAGCGGCAACTCGCCTTTGGTCACTTCCAGGCGAATCGCTTTGCGCATCTGCGGCAAGCGATTGCGAAAATATTTGACCACCTCCTCCACCAACGCGCCGAGATCTTGCTCCTTCAAATCCGTGCGTGAACCGATTTGCGAGAACCGCGCCGCAATTTTCGAAAGGCGCTCAACGTCGCGGTGCATCTCGTCAAGCGTTTGCTGCTTGCCGTGATTGCCGACCTGCTCGCGCAACAACTCCACCCAACCGAGCAGCGACGAAATCGGCGTGCCGAGTTGGTGCGCCGTCTCCTTCGCCAATCCCACCCAAATAAATTGCTGTTCCCCGCGCCGAATGCTATTGAAGCCCACAAAACCGATAAGAATGAACAGGCCGACCACGCCGATTTCAATATACGGCAGCCATTGCAATTGTGTGATGCGCTTTGAATCTCCGTAAATGAGATAGTTCAGCGTAATGCTCTTGCCCGTGCTTGCGTCTTGATAAGTCAGCGGAATGGGAGCGGTCTCGCGCTGCATCGCGGTCATGATCTCGCGCACTTCCTGCCGCGCGCGCACAGAATGAGTAGAGTCTTCCGAAACCTCGATCCCTTTCCAGCCGATCGGCTCGCCTTCTGCGCTGGCCAGAATGATAGGGAAGTCCGTGCGCTTAATGATCTCTTCGAAGATGAAATCGAGTGCGCGGTCATCGGCATCGTTGGCCGCGCGCGCATAAAGCTGCGCATAAAAAAGCAGAATGCTGCGCGCCTCGGCCCGCAGGCCATTCACGATTTGCTGCGTGTACCACAGCAAGCCGAGAATGATGATCACTGCGGTAACGAACAAAAAACTTTTCAGGCGGCCGGCGAGTCGATAAGGAGAATAAGTCATCGTGGAGGTTTATAGTTGGATTGGTGGAGTGATGGAGTGATGGAGACTTGATGCTGGATGCTGGATACTCCTCAGTATCGAGCACTGAACCTCAAACAACCAGCAACCAGGAACCAGCATCATAATCCTGCGCGCACGAGTGCTTCCATCTGCGCGTGCACTTTTCCGTTACTCGCGAGAATGTTGCCCGTGCTCCAAAAATCATCGTGCTCGTAAAAACCACTGACCAGGCCGCCGGCTTCTTGCACGAGCAGCACCCCCGCAGCGAAATCCCAGGGATTCAAACGATATTCCCAATAGCCGGAAAAGCGGCCGGCAGCGACATATGCGAGATCAAGGCTCGCGGTGCCCAGCCGCCGCAAATCGCGCACTTGCCCAAAGAAAGCTTCAAACATTCTCAAATAAGAAGAAGCCAGCTCTTTTGCGCGAAAGGGAAAACCGGTGGCAATAAGGCAATCGTGCAAGTGCGCAGTGGTCGTGGCCTGGATGCGCTTTCCGTTAAGAAATGCGCCTTCTCCTTTGCGCGCGGTGAAAAGCTCGTCGCGCAGCGGATCGAAAACGACTCCGACTAAAAGCTCGCTCCGTTGTCGCGCCGCAATGGACACGGCAAAGTTCGGCACGCCATGAATATAATTCGCCGTGCCATCGAGCGGATCGATGATCCACTCCACTTCGCTCGAGGCTGCGCCGCTCGCGCCGCCTTCTTCCGCCAGGATTTTATGACCGGGGAAATGCTGCTGCAAATAGGCAACGACCGCGGCTTCCGACTCATGATCCACATTGGTCACGAAATCAAATTCGGATTTTGCCTCAATGCGGCGTGCATGCACTTCGTGCAAGTGCGCCTTCAAGATTTTGCCGCCGCGATGCGCGGCTTCAAGCGCGACTTCCAAAAGCTCTTTTGAAAAATCTGTGCGCTCATCACTTCCCCCCTTGAGGGGCAGCGGGGTTTTCTCTAACACGAATATGCTCCTCAGTGCAATTCCACAATGGTGACGCCGTAATCGCCTTCGCCCATGGCCGCGGTGCGAAAAGAGCGGACGGCAGAGTGAGTTTTCAAATAATCCATCACACTTTTGCGCAATGCCCCCGTGCCTTTGCCGTGAATGATGCGGACTTCCGGCCAGCTCGCAAGCAAAGCGTCATCCAAAAATTTATCCACTTCCGCCAACGCCTCGTCGACGCGCAGTCCGCGCAGATCGATTTCCGAAGTGCGATGTGTACCCGCAGCGCTTGCCCGCGGAAGGGCAACAGCACTGCGAACCACCGGCTGCGCCGTCGCCCGCAGTTCTTCACTAGCAACGCGCGCGCGCATATTGCCGATGCCGATCAAAACCTTGTTGGAAGCATCCGGCGCTTCCAACACTGTTGCAAGCGCATTCTGCTTGAGCCATTTGACCTGCATGCCGGGCTGCAAGTCCGGTTGCGTGGTGCTTTCAATTTCTTCCTCCACAGGAGCAATGATTTTTTGATGCTCGGCCTGAACTTGCTCGCGCAATGACTGCAAATTCTCTTTGGCGGTGCGAATCACTTCGCGCGAAGCATTTTGTTCACGCACTTCCCGAATGGCCTTCTCCAAAACAGCGTTGGCATTCTGCAAAAGCTGCTCCGCCGCAGCCACGGCTTCTTTCTTGAATTTTTGCTCGTGCGTTTTGAGCTGCGCCCATTTTTCTTCGTAACGTTGGCGCGCCTCGCGCAGTTTGAGTTCCTCTTGTTGCGTTGCGCTCGCGCGGAGCTGCTGTTCGGAGAGTTGCGTTTGCAGATCAGCGAGCAGGCTTTCGATTTTGCTCTTATCACTGCCAACCATCTCGCGCGCCGCGGCAATCAACTTTTCTTCCAAGCCCAGCCGCGCGGCGATTTCAAACGCATAGCTGGCGCCGGGCAAGCCTGCACGAAAATGATAGGTGGGCTTCAAGCTGTTTTGATCGAAATCCATCGAACCATTGCGCACGCCCGGCTCATTCTGCGCGAAACTCTTGAGCGCGCCATGGTGCGTCGTCACGAGGCTGAGGCAACCTCGCGCATTCAGTTCTCGCAGAATGGCAACCGCCAGTGCGGCGCCCGCTTCCGGATCCGTGCCCACACCGATTTCATCGATCAACACCAAATCCGAAGTTTGCGCGTGGTGCAATATTTCAATGAGACGCGACATATGCGAAGTAAAAGTGGAAAGATCGTCTTCGATGGATTGCCGGTCGCCAATATCCACGAAAAAATTTCCAAAGAGCGGAATCTCGCTGTCCGGATCGGCTGGAATGTGCAAGCCGGCGAGCGCCATCATGGCGAGCAGCCCGACGGTTTTGAGGGCAACGGTTTTGCCGCCGGCATTCGGCCCGCTGATAATGAGTGTGAAAACCTGTTGGCCGTTTTGCTCACCAAGCTCCAGCTCGAGTGGTATGACTTTGCCCGCGGCGGTATTGCCTTCATTGCGCAAGAGCAGGAGCGGATGTCGCGCGCTAAGAAGTTGCAGCCGCGCCTCGGTTTGTAACTGCGGCGCATTTGCATGCAACACGCGAGAGGCTTGCGCCTTGGCGTGAATGACGTCGAGTTGAATCATGCGCGCGTGATTTTCAGACACGGCCGGCAGCACTTGCCGGAAGCGATCCGAGAGCATGAGCAGAATGCGCTCGATCTCTTCGCGCTCCGCGCTTTGCAATTGCCGAATGCGATTATTGAGGACCACGGATTCCATCGGCTCGATAAAGACGGTTTTGCCGCTGGCCGACTCGTCATGAATCAAACCCTCAACGCGATGGCGGAACTCATCTTTGAGCATAAGCACGAGACGGCCCTCGCGCAAAGTCACCATGCTTTCTTGCAGCATGTCACGTGAGGCTAGTTTCTTGGCAATGCTCTGCAATTTTTCCCGTGCTTCTGCAGTGGCGTGGCCCAGCTCCTTGCGAATGCGCGACAACGTTGGGCTTGCGGAATCCTTCACCGAGCCGTCGACAAAACTAAGCGCGGACTCGACCGCATGCTCTTCGGCCTGCAAATTGGTAAGGCTTTGCACGACCTCGTGCAAACGCGGGCAGCGCTCGCGGCGCGCCGCGATAAAACTGCGCGTACGGCGCGCAATCGCTAGAAAGGTAGCGAGGTCGATCAACTCTCGCACCGCCAACGCGCGCCCAGAAATTTGTAGATGCTTGAGTGCGTTGCGCAAATCCGGAAGAGTCGAAAGCGGGACGGCCTCACCGGCATCGAGCAGGCCGCGCATTTCCGAAGTTTCATCAAGCAAAGTCTGAATGGTGGCAAGGTGCCGCAGTGGGCGAAGGCTTACAATCGCTTCCGCGCCGGAAGTTGAGAAGGCAAAAGCGGCAACGTGCTGGAGAACTTTGTGAAATTCCAGAGCGGCAATTGCGGAGCACAAGCTCTCCTCGTGGAATGCAGCACTCATTGTTTGACGGACTGGGTTTCTTTCTGCAGTTTTCTACTCTGGAATTCTTGGAGCAACAGCGTGGAGCGCTCGTCCGAACCGACCAGACCCGTGAGCGCAACATGGAGACTATTTTCAAAACTCGGGAGGATGGGAATAAGCTTGCTGAGGTAGTTAAAATTTTTGGGTAGAATGAAACGGGTGGGCGCGAAGAACAGGCTTTGCGTTTCCATGCGCTGAATTGCGCCGCTCAGCGGCAGCAATGAAAAACCCAGCGCCAACAGGCTGGCAGCGAGCAAGCCTTTGTATGCGCCGAGAAGAGTTCCGAACGTGAGATTGAACCAGCGCACGACTTCCATCTTGATGATTTGGTGCATCCAGTGCATGAAAAATACTTGCAACAACATCAACAAACTGCGGACGAGTCCCAGCGTCGCGCCGACCTCCTGTCCGCTGGCGGATTTTTTGGGCGGCGCGCCGAAATGG
>JABWAN010000434.1 GCA_013361015.1 Candidatus Zhuqueibacterota bacterium
CGGCATGGCGAGCTTTTGGGGCATCGGCATTTACTCGCCGCAATTCGCGCGGGCCGCAGTCATTTCAGTGATCTGCTTTATGCTGGGCCTTGCCTGCGGGCGCGTGCTGAGTTTGTTCGTCGACGGCAGCGCGAGCCCATTGCTTCTCATTTATTTGGGATTGGAGATTGTGATGGCAGCGCTTGGCGTTTTGGTGCTGCGCAGTATAGAGTGAAATTTCCATTCGCGAAAGCAATACCCTCCCGCCATGAAAAAAATCCTACTCACACTCGGCTTGTTGTTCCTCATTGCGCCACTGCTTCTCGTTTGGTTTTGGAATATGAAATATCCCGAATTGCATTGGGACTGGAATGCGATCGAGGCCGGCGACGTGCAATTTCCGCATGATTTTCTTTGGGGCGTGGCAACTGCAGCGCATCAAGTCGAAGGCGATTGCATTAACAACAACTGGTCGGAGTGGGAGCGTGCGCGCGACGAACAGGGAAGACCGCGCATCAAAAATGCGCAAGTCGCGGGCAAAGCCTGCGAGCATTGGTCGCGCTTTCGCGAAGACATACGCCTCATGCAAACCCTCGGCGTGAAAGCGTACCGCTTCTCGATGGAATGGAGCAAGATTGAGCCGCGCGCGGGTGAGATTGACTCGACCGCGCTGCAGCATTATCACGAAGTCTGTGAGGCGCTGCTCGCAGCCGGCATTCAGCCGGTGGTTACGTTTTATCACTTCACGCATCCGTTGTGGTTCGAAGAGAAGGGCGCATTCGAAGCCGCAGAGAACATCGCCGATTTCGTGCGCTTTTGTGAGCTGCTGTTTCGCGAGTTTCACGAGCAGGTTGAAATCTGGTGCACCATCAACGAGGCGGAAGTTGTGGCCGCGCAGGGTTATTTCACGGGCATGTTCCCGCCGGGCAAAAAGGATCCGCAGCTCACGGCCCTCGTATTGAAGAATTTGCTCAGCGCGCACGTGCAGGTTTACGAGCGCCTCAAACAGTTGCCGGGCGGGGCGCAAGCGCAAATTGGGATCGTGAAGAACATCATGCAATTTGATCCCTCGCGCCGCTGGCATCTTTTGGATTGGGCCGTCGCGCACCAGCTCGAGGCGCTTTTCAATGAGAGCATTTTGAATTTCTTCCGCACCGGCCATTTCGATTTCAACCTGCCCGGCATGGCGAGTGTGCAACACAAAGACGGCCGCGCGCCGCGCTCATTGGATTTCATTGGCCTGAATTACTATTCACATTTGCACGCGAAATTCGACTGGAGTACGAGCGCGTTTTTTACGTTCACGTTTCCCGAAGACGCGGTCATGACTGACATGCCTTATACGATTTACCCGGAGGGCTTTTATCGCGCGCTGCAAGCGGTGCGGCAACTCGGCGTGCCGATGTACGTGACCGAAAACGGCATTGCGGATGCGAAGGACGATCGCCGCGCGGTGTTTATCGCGCGCTATCTGTATGCGATGCACCGCGCCATGCAAGAAGGCGTGCCGGTGCGCGGCTACTTCTATTGGTCGCTTATGGATAACTTCGAATGGGCGGAAGGCTATGCTATGAAGTTTGGATTATATGAAGTGGATTTCAATACGCAGGAAAGAAGATTGCGCAAGGGCGCACAGGTTTTTTTAGATATGGTGAAAGGCAGTCGAGAGTAGAAACGTCCCGCCGAGGCGTCTCTACTTTGGCAACTCCTCCCCCGGCCGATATTCTTTTTCCAAGTGTGCACGAATTTCGGTTTCCTCCATCCACACCGGCTTCAGTTTGCGCTCGACGAAGAGCGGCGCTTGATCGGCATAATGCTTTGAGAGTTTGTTTGCGGTGGCGCTGCCATAAACGTGAATGCTCTGCGAATGGACTTTTCCCGCTGCGTCCCAATTCACCAACAGCACATATGAATCGCCGAGGTATCCTATCAAATGGCCTTTGCCATCGGGCTTGCCATAAACCGCATGCAAAATATCCGGACCGCCGCCGAGGCCGAGATCAACCTCGCCGCGGCGCAAGCGATTTACTTTCTGCCATTCGACTTCCAAACTGCCATAGTTCTCCACGAGCACGTGCGCAGCTTGCCGCAAGCTGTCGAGCAACATATTTGTGGTAATTGACGCCATGTCATCATCAACAAAAGTGCGAAACGCCAGCATTGCGAGAGCAGTTTGCATGTTCTCCGGGTCCGTACGCAAGTCCCACGCGCGCAGAATCGTGAGCGCGGCATTCGTTAACGAATCTTGCGCGGGGGCCGCGGTCAGCGCTTGGTGCACGAGGCGCGCGATCGGTGCATGCTCGGAATAAGTCATGTCATATTTATAGTCAAAAAACTCTTCGGCAGTAATCGAAGAATCGCTGCCGAACAATTCCAGCGCGCGCAGAGCGCGATTGGTCATGAAGGTTTCAATGCCCAACTCCGCGGCATAATCTTTCGGCTGTGGATTCTCGCTGCCGCTCGTCGTTTGAAACGGCGAGCTATTGCAATTCTGCACAAAGCCGGTGGCAGGATTTGTGACTTGTGGCAATTGCTCGAAGGGTAGATAGTCTCGCCACAACGTTGCGGAGGTATCGCCGGGCACAAGGTATTGCCAATCGTAGCCGCGCGCGCGCAAAGGTATGCGGCCATTGTACAAATAGAAAATATTGCCTGCGCTGTCCGCATAGCCGGTGTTGAACATGGGCAACGCGTTGAGACGCATGGCTGCCTTCCACTCTTCAAAATTGCGCGCCTTATTCATGCGATACCATTGCTCGATGTGCCGCACCTCGCCGAAGCCCGCGAATCTAAGCGCAAAGGTTCCATGCGGCCCGACGATCACCGGGCCGTGCACGGACCACAGCACTTCGCGTTTGAACGTCCATTTGATCGGCCCGAGCAGCTTCACTTCAAGCGCTGCTTCGCGCACTTCCAAATCGCGCCACGTATGGTCGAACCGATATTGCTTGGGATTCTGCGGATTGATTTCCAATTGATAAACATCCACCAAATCCGGCGTGTTCACGGTGTGTGCCCAACCAAGCCGGCGATTGTGGCCGTGCAGCACGACAGGCGCGCCGGGCAAGAGTCCGCCGACCATGTTCCAGCCTTCGTCACTGTGCAGATGCACTTCATACCACGCCACCGGACCTTCCCACGGCTGATGGGAATTGACCGCGAGCCACGTGCTGCGATCCGCAGTGCGGCGCGGGCTAAGACTGAACGTGTTCGAGCCGATGGGCTGGCTCGTCAAGTCGAAGAAGCGTTTGACACTGGTGGCTGGCGGCGGCAATGTCGTGCGTTGCGTATCCGGCTCAAGCAGTTTGATCAGCGTTTTGTCGATGCCGAAGAAAAGCGGCACTTTGTGGACGAACCCCGCAACGAGGTCTTTGCCGGTCACAGGGTAAAGTTCGGCGTGCGCGAGATCACGATGAAGCGCAGCGTAGTGATTCATGCCCGCAGCATAGGCTTCGCACAATGCCCGTACTTCTGCGGAGAGTTGCGGATAACCCGCCTCAACAACTTCCCCGATGCGCAGCAGTTGTACCATGTAATCATTCGGCGCTGCGTCTTTGCCATAAACGCTAGCAAGCTTGCCGCGCGCGGCGAGCAATACGCCTTGCAGGGTTTCGAAATCATCTTCCGCATGCGCATACGCGAGGCCATAGGCCACGTCTGCATCCGTCTTGCCAAAAATATGAGGGACGCCCCATTCGTCGCGGAGAATCCGTGCGTCGTATAGGCTCTGCGACATTTGTGTAGTGGGCGGAACGGAAGGCGTTGTAAACCGCCAAACGAGGCCGATCCCAACGAGTGCGAGAACGAACAGGAGGGAGGTTTTGGTTTTCATGAGCCGATAGATAAACGAAAAATCTGCTAAAAGCAAGAGGCAGGGAGATGAATAATGGTTGCGAATGCAGGGCGCGCTGCTAGGCCTTGCATTCTGCAATTTTGCCGTGCAATTTTCAATCAAGCCATATCTTCTTACCAAAGAGCTGCTCTTGAACGTGTTGTAACACGAAATTCAAGGAAACTTGTTTGCATTTTGCAAAACGGAGCGCGGGATTCCGGTGGAGAGTTTCTATGTAACTCATTGCTCTCTTTGTAACTAACGGGCAAACGGATAATTGGCATTGGCCTTGCAATCCGGAAAATAGATTTCATCGGTGAAAATTTTTTTGTGCCTGACAGGCTTTTCCCCTTCATTGGAGGCTGCTCTATGTCCGTAAAGGTCACCACTCTCGACAATCTCGCCATTGCCGTGGTCGAGCCGAAAGGCAAGATCATTGGCGGCGAGGAAACGGATGACTTGAAAGCGAAGATTACCGATTTGCTCGCGCAAGGCAACCGTAAGCTGGTTATCGATCTGAGTAATGTCAGTTACATCAACAGTACCGGTATCGGCGCACTCGTCCATGTTTACACCTCGTACACGAATGCGGGCGGGAAAGTGAAACTCTGCGGCATGGGCAAGAGTGTGCAAAACATTTTTGTGATCACCAAACTCACGAGCGTGTTCGACACCGAAGAGTCCAAAGATGACGCGATCAAAAGTTTTCAAGCCGGCTCCTGAAATTAACCCAACCCCAAGAAAGGATTGAAATCCATGAAGCAATCCGTATTCATTATCGTGCTTCTCGTCGTTTCGGCCGTCGCAGCGACGCTCATCTATTTCAACTTGCCCAAGTTTATTCAAGACGGCGGCTATTTGGTTATTTCTTTGATCATGCTCACCATTTTGGTGACGGCGTTCGTGTTCGAGCGCATCTTCTCTTTGCGCAAGGCCCAAGGCAAAGGCGCGGTGACCAGTTTCTTGGGAAAGGTACAAAAGCTCGTCAACGTCGGCGACGTGGACGGCGCGATCGCGGAATGTGACAAGCAACGCGGTTCCATGGCGAACGTCATCCGCACCGGTTTGGAACGCTACAAGACGCTGCAGGCTTCCGGCTCGACTCTGGAACAGAAAGAAATGCTGGAAGACGTGAAGCACTCGATCGAAGAAGCCATGATGTTGGAAGTGCCGCTCCTCGAAAAGAATTTAATTGCGCTTTCCACCATCGCTTCCATCTCCACGATGGTCGGCCTGTTGGGTACGGTGATGGGCATGATTCGTTCCTTCGCGGCCATGGCCCGCGCCGGCGCCCCCGATCCCGTGCAGCTCTCCTTGGGAATCTCCGAGGCCCTCATCAACACCGCGGGCGGCTTGATTGCGGCTATCATCGGGATTCTGGCCTACAACTTCTTCACGACAAAAGTCGACAATTTCACCTACATGATTGACGAAGCCAGCTACTCCATCGTGCAGTCCCTGGCGCTCAGCAAAAGACGCAGTCACTAATCTCGTATTGTGAGGTGAAAGCTTATGGCAGCGAAGAAGAAGCCGCGCGTCGGCATAAAGATGGACATGACACCCATGGTGGACGTCGCGTTCTTGTTGCTCACGTTTTTTATGTTGACGACGCAATTCAAACCACCAGAGAGCGTGCAAATCGATCTGCCCAGCTCGCATTCCGCCTTCAAACTGCCGGAATCGGACGTGATGATCATTACCGTGAATAAAGAAGGCAGAATCTTTTTGGGCGTCGATCAGCAGCAACTG
>JABWAN010000435.1 GCA_013361015.1 Candidatus Zhuqueibacterota bacterium
GCGGCGGCGTGGTTGGCGATCTCGCCGGCTTCGTGGCCGCAACCTATATGCGCGGGCTGGAATTCATTCAAATACCCACAACGCTGCTGGCGCAAGTGGATGCGAGCCTCGGCGGTAAAGTGGCAGTGAACCATCGCCTCGGCAAGAACATGATCGGCGCGTTTCATCAACCGCGTTTGGTTGTGATCGACACCGAGGTGCTCAATACTTTGCCGCCGCGCGAAATTTTGTGCGGCTTGGCGGAGGTCATCAAACACGCATTGATTCGCGACCGCGCGTATTACGATATGCTTGAGCAAAATTTGCCCGGCCTTTTGGCTTTGCACAGCCACACCATGACCACGACGATCGCGCGGAGCTGCGCCATCAAAGCTGCGATCGTCAGCGCAGATGAAAAAGAATCCGGAGTACGGGCCTTATTAAATTTTGGACACACCATCGGCCACGCCTTGGAGGCAATTTGCGGCTACGAAGGCTTGCGGCACGGGGAAGCCGTTTTGCTTGGCATGTTGGCCGAGGCCTATCTTTCCAAAAAGACACAAAAACTTTCCGCCGCGGAGTTTCAACGCGTCGAGAACTTTCTGCGCATGCTTCCGCTAAATCCGGCATTAGCGGGTATCTGTATTGATGAAATAGAGGATTTCGTTGCTCGCGACAAAAAAGCAAAGGAAGGCGCCGTTCGGATGGTTCTTTTGCGAGCTATCGGAGATGCCGAGGTGACGCCGGACTGGCCGCACTTGGCCGGGTTGCGTGAAGCGGTGGAATATGCACTCGCAGTTTTCGCCATTCCCCTCATGCCGGCCGAATGAGCCAGCGCCCTCCTCGATCTTCCTGCCGAAAACCCCGCGCGGCTAAACCTTTTGAACGAGCACGAATTCCTTGTACTTGGGATGGCACACATCCAACACAATATCTGGCTAGCGAGGCGGGACCCCGAGAATAACCGTTTTTTTTTTGCAACGTATCACAGCGCGACGATAACTTTGACAAACGAGCATGCATCCGACTCGACTTCTCCAAGGGAAGCCTCAGCCATGAGCGAGTTGTTTTACTTTTCCTTTGCCGACCTAATGGTCAGAGTTGAGTATAGCCATGAGGCGAATGCCTTGCGTTACGCCTCGCATCGCAAAATGACGTTCAACGAGCGCGTGGTTGTGGAGCAATACTTGCTTAGCAATTTTGCGCAGAAGACCGGGTATTATAAGCAACAGGCTTCGCTGTTCGTTTATCTTGGCATGGAAGCGCAATTGGTGAAAGATTTGAATTTGTTTCACCTGAAGAACACGCTGAAGACTTTGGTTGATAAAGAAAATGACGTGAAAGCCTCGGTGCAGGGTTTGATCAGCTCATCAATGCAGAATTACTATTTCGAACAAATCGGCGATGCCATCGTTGCGATGCGGCAGGAAGTGCAAAACGGATTTTCCACGGAGCGCGCGCGGCCGCTGCGCAAAAAGATGGAAGAGTTGGTGAAGGCTTACAATTTATACTCGCAACAACAGCTCAGCGTCAAACAGGTTGTACCTTTAGAATTGCAATCGTATTTCGGATTGGATGTCATGCCGGGCACTCCGCCACGCGGCGAACGGATGGTAGAGAACCGCGACGAGTGATCGGTTGGAAAGCAAGGAAGCTTATTGAGGAGATTTTGTTATGCGACACTTTCGTATCATTGCGCTGCTCGCTGCAGCATTCACATTCGTCGAAGGCTCCGTGCATGCGCAGGGCTTGGGCGGGCGCTTCATGTTTGGCTTTGGCGCGGGCACGCAGCGCTTATCCAGCGATTTTAACCCTAACGGCTTACGCATTGGAGGCGAAGGCTTGGTGGGCTATAGGCTCAATGATCGCTTTGGTGTAACTTTGGCCGCTGGCTACGCTACCTTCCCCTTTATTTTACCGGTATCGGCCAGTGGCAGTGGAAACGTAGTTCCACTTAGGACGCCGGTTACTACAAAAATGATCTATGGCAATTTGCTCTTTGATATGGAGTTGATCAACAGAGGCAAATTCCATCCGTATATCATGTTCGGCGTGGGTGGTTACAATTTCCGGTATTCAAACATCACAACAACCGCCAACAAGAAAAACGTCAGCGGTAACGACGCGAGTGGAATCGGAGGTTTGGGTTTTCGCGTGCTTGTTTCACCGAATATGGCCATCAATGTGAACGGTGCGTATCATTATACCACAAGCGACGCGCTTGATGCTTCAGCCTTCGGCTCGAAGGCTCGACAAAACGGTAACAATGACGCCTACTTCAGCGGGCGCGTGGGTCTGACTTTCTTCAAGGGCGGAAGTCCCGCGAGCGGCGACGAGCGCGAGCTCTTTTCGGAAGAAGAACAGGCGCCGATCGAAGAGTCCGAAGACGGGTTCGACGAGTTCGCCGAGGAAGGCGCAGAGGAGCAATCTGAAAATGAATCAACTTTTGCCTCGCGTTTGGATGAGCTGGATAATTCCGCCAATGGCGGCGACGATGCCGGCATGCAGGAATATATTCGCCTCAAATCGCAAGTAGACGAGATCAACCAAGACATCGACAGCAAGGAACGTGAGATTACTTCGCTGCTGGCCGCAGTCGCGGAAAGTAAAAAGCAAGTCGGCGGCGCGCAAAAGAAGGCCAGCACAACACCTCCGCCGGTGATCACGGGCGCCAGCTTTTCGCGGCAATATGAACAGGCTTTGCAGACTTTTTATCTCAAACGCTACCCGGAAGCGATTCAAATGTTCACGGATTTGGTCGAGCGCTTTCCGGCGCATTCTTTGACGAGCAGTTGCCAATATTGGATCGGTGAAGCGCAATTTCACGCCGGCAATTACTCGGAGGCGGTTGCGATGCTCAACAAAGTGTTGGAGTCGGCGCGCTCAATGAAGAAGGACGATGCTCTGTTGTTTTTGGGGCAATCGTATGCGCAGCTCAACCGCGTGGATGACGCTCGCCAAGCGCTCAATCGGCTGTTACAAGAATTTCCCGGCAGCGAATACGCTTCCAAAGCGGAAGCGCTGCTCAGCAAGATGTGATGGTGCCAGCTCGGACGGCCACTATTCAAGAAGTCCGCAGATTCATCCACAGGCTCAACCACGCAAGCCGCTGGAAAGCGGCTTCCGGCGATTGCAAACTGCCGGTCGCCGGCAGACGTATTTCAACTTTGAGCCTAACGATTCCTCATTAGATGAGGGTTGGCGATGGCCAAGAGCAAAGTCAGGAAGTACGAGGCCGCGTTGCCGGGGCCATGCGATGCTCGCAATCCTTGCTAATGATATTGCAATTTCATCGTCAACCTCCTGTGGTCGTTCATGTGAGAAACTGGTATGAAGTCACCGAAATTTTGCATCGCATTTTTTATTGCTGCCAGCCTGCTGTGCGGTGAGAGCTTGGCGCAAAGCCCGCGCTGGTATTTCGGCTCCGCTCTCGGCGCGCAACAATGGCTCGGTCCTCTCAATGCGAATGTCGGCCTCGGCGGTGAAGCGACCGTCGGCCGCGCCTTCTCGCAGCGCACGGCCCTAGCCTTCGTTGCCGGTTTTGCTTCCATGCCCTTCCAGCAATCGACGCTCAATAACGGCGTCAAGTTTATCCTCGTGCCGCGTGAAGCGAATTTGTTTTACGGCAATTTTTTGTTTGATATCCACCCCTTTGGCCATCGTCAGATCGTTCCCTACTTTCGTTTCGGTGGCGGTTTGCTGAATGTGCAAGTCGGCTCGCAGCCGCGTAAGAATTATGCCGCGACGGTGCTGGGCGCCGGTTTGCAGTTGCAGGTGAATCGCGACCTCGCCATCAATCTCACGGGCAACTATCACTATCTTGCCGGACAAGTGCTCGCCGGTTTCGAGAGCAACAAAAGTCCCTCCGGATATTTCGCTACGCGTTTGGGCTTGACTTTTTCCACCTCTTCCGGCGAGGGCGCAGAGGCGGACGATTGGGTTACGACGCTTGACTCCGAGCTTTCACCTTTTAAAGAAGCACCGGAAGCAGGAACGAATGCGGCTGCCGCTGCGCAGGAAAATTCCACACCCGCAGAGGCACAAGACGAGGAAACTGTTTTCGTTCCAGACGACGATAGTGGCGAAGACGACGGGCAGAATGCCGATAACAACAGTGCAGCAGATGATGAAGCTGCTCTGGTTGCAGATGATGACAGTGCAGAATACGATGAGCAATTTGGCGATGAGCCTGCAGAAATATCGTTTAAGCCGGTCGCAGAGGAATCTCAACCTCTCGCGGAAAAAGTTGCACCCAACGCCGAGCACGCTGCGGAAAATGAAGCCGCACTGGAAGATGACCCTTTTGCGCGCTTCAGCCGCAAAGTCGATTCATTAGAGCAGGAAAACGAAGCCAAGCCGCCTGCGCCCCCGTACGCGGAAGAATCGCCGTTGGGAGACGAGCCGAAATTCGAAGAGTTCTATCCTTACGCGAAGTCAGACAAAATGGAGAGCTTCAAGGAGAACTTGCTCCGCGAGAAACCAGCGGAAGAAAGCACTGAAGCCGAGGTGGAAGAGACTCCGCAGGTTGCAGCGTTCAAGGCACGTCTTGACAAATTGGATGAGCATGAAGATTTCTTATCGCCCGCGACTGAGATTACAGATGCGCCGGTGCAAAGCGAGTTTCCTGTAGAGGAAGAAAAGCGCGCGGAAATCTCGGAAGTTGAACCTGCAAGCGCACAGCCTGCGCCTCTACTGAGTGAACGCGCGCCTGAGATCGACGAAGCTCCGGTGCAGCAATCACAACCGGATTTCAGCGCATTTGAAACGCGCATGCAAGATTTGGATCGGCGCTCTGAGCAAGTAGTGGAAGCCGAGTCGCGCATGCCCGACCTGCAAGAACCGAGCTTAGCACAATCTGAGAACACTGCGCCGCAAGCTTCAGCGCAGCCGTACGAGCCTCCCTTTGTGCCGGAAAAAGCCAAAACCTCCACGCCAACATACGCGGCCCAAAATGGAAAACATGTAGAAGAAGCGCCGGCATTGCGGAAAAAGAAGAGCACTCCGCGAGCACGGCCGCGAGTTTCAGCTTCGCCGCAAACTTCCGCGCCGCCGGAGGTGGAAGACGAGGAACTCCGTGAGCTGCGCGCGCGCTTGGATGAGTTGGAAGGCGGCGCTTCCTGGCTTGGCAGCGAGCATGGCAGCGTAAGCGGCTATGTGCGATACTCGGACGAAGAAGCGGAAGAACTGCACCGGCTGCTGGACAAAATCACCGGCGAACATACCGATGAGCAGCGAGCACCACGGTATGCCGAAAATTTAACGGACGCTGCCGGCGAGATTGACGAAACAAAATCCCCGGAAGCCATCGAGGCTTTCAAGGATCGTTTGGGCTTGTCGGATGATCAACAGCAAACCGCTGCCGAGGTAGAGTGGGATCAACAAAAGTTGAAATCCCAAATCACCAATCTGGACGAAGAGCTTGAGCGCAGCGAAGAAGACCTTTCCGCGATTCGCACCGCGCTGGCGCAATCCGCGACCAATGGGGCAGCGTTTCCAACCCGCCCGGTGGTGACGCGCGGCAGCTTCGCGCAAGGCTATGAAGGCGCGCTGAATAGTTTCTATATGCAGCGCT
>JABWAN010000436.1 GCA_013361015.1 Candidatus Zhuqueibacterota bacterium
TCATGATGGAGTGATGCGCGACTTCAGCGGGCGTGATGGTCAATGCGCGCGTACGCACGCAATCTAAAAAATTTTGATGGTGATCGTTGCTTTTGTAGAGTTGAATTTCATTTGGCCCGATGATCGAAGTGAGCAATGATTTCGGCTCTGCGTCAATGCCGGAGCGATCGACATATACCCAACCATGCTCGCCGATAAACTGCACGCCCATGCCCTTCGGCTGCTGCCTGCGATCCGCGACGATCATGGTGAAGCCCTCGGCAAACTTGCACTCGAAGTAATAACTCTCCGGCGTATCGAAGAGGCCGTCGTTCGCGGGCGGATAAACCGCGCGGCCTTCAATCTCGACCGGCGCAGAAAACTCCGTGCCCATGCCCCAATTCGCAATGTCGCAATGATGGCCCGCCCAATCCGTCAATTGCCCGCCGGAGTAATCGCTGATCCAACGAAAGTTCCAATGGCAGCGACTCGGATTGTACGGCCGCCACGGCGCGGGCCCGAGCCACATGTCGTAATCAAAACCTTCGGGCACGGGCGCGGGTTGCGTGCCGCGATTGTCGATGCCATTGCCGTGCGGCAAGCCCACGCGCACGGTGTGAACTTTTCCAATGCGGCCGTTGCGCACCAGCTCGCAGCCGAAACGAAAATGCTGTTGCGAGCGTTGCCAACTGCCCGTTTGCCACACGACGCCGTGACGCTGCACCGCATCGACGACGGCGCGGCCTTCGGAGATGGTGTACGCGAGCGGCTTCTCACCGTAGATATCTTTGCCCGCGCGTGCAGCCGCAACCGCGATGATGCCATGCCAATGATCGGGCGTCGCGAGCGAGATGGCGTCAATATCATTGCGTGCGAGCACTTCGCGAAAATCGTTATACGTCGCACAGTCTTTGTTGCCATATCTCTCGTTGACCGTATCGCGCGCGCGATTGCGATGCGCGGTATCGACATCGCACACGGCGAGAATTTGTGCTTCGGGCTTGCCGAGAAAGCCGTTCATGTTTGAAGTCCCCATGCCGCCCACACCGATGCAGCCGATAGTGATGCGGTCGCTCGGCGCAGTGAAGCCGTTCTTGCCGAGGGCAGAGGCGGGGATGATATAAGGCGCGGCCACAGCGGCGCCGAGAGCACTTTTGAGGAATTGGCGACGGGTTATTGTCATATTGATTTGCTTTCCGTTTGGATAACATAGAACTGGGAAGTCGGACTTGTGCGAGGACATTCTGCAAGCTACAAAACCCTGGCGTGCGCAAGTCCGACTCCAATTTAGAGTTGTTTCAAGTGCTCGAAGGCTTGCGCGTCTTTTATCGTCACAATAAGCCCTGAGAGTTCCAATCCGCCGAAATCTCCATAGGCCTCCGGCTTCTCGGGGTAAAAACTTTTCGGCTTGACGTGATTCGCGCCTCTGCGAAGCGCCAGCGCCACGTGAATCAACTCGTCGCTGTCCATGAACAACAAAAGATCGTACTCGTAGTCGGAGTGTTTTTTACGAAGGTCGATAACTTCACTTAAAGTAGCTTCGGCAAGGGGATCGACATCAACACAACTCAGAACCTTTGCATCAAAGGGCCAATTCGCGAGCGCTCCGACTTTTACGTGATCACTCACTGCGTGACTGCCTTGCGGCGTTATCGAAACTGTCTTGTCTTGGATATTCTTCCACAACGGCAAAACTTCGCAAAAGAACTGAAAGTGAAATTTGGCAAAGCTAGGGGCTGCCGCATTAAAGAACCCCGAACATCCAGGCCCCAACCCTCTCAAAAAATACAACCCGGCTTTAATGCCGTTCAAATCCAACGACTGTGCTTTAGGGTTGCTCAACACGACATGCAAGTCCGTGTAAGCGCGATGACGTACCTTGACATCGTAGAACTCATTAGGGGCATCTTTTAACGCAATGCGAAAGAGCACGCCTTCGGGAATTTGACCAGCAACTGGCCTGCCTGAAAAGAATCGAATACACATCACCGCCCCGCTGTCGAGGACAATATTCAAGTCCTGTTTTTGTTTCAATAAGTGATCAAGCACGATGGGCTTGCCATCATGCGTGGCTTTCTTTTTTAGAATTTCAACACGGGGAGATTCTAGGTCCGATTCCTTCAGCACGTTGTCAAACTCAAATCGCACTTTGTTTAAAAGAGAACCTGGTGCCGGCGGATTGTCGATGATTATCTCATCAGTTGGAGGCAATCTGTTGATGCTGACAACTGTTTCGCGAAGAGCTTCTTCGATACGTTGCTGAACGCATCGAATCTGTTTGCAGGCATCTAACATGGTTTCTCCTAAAGGGAACTGGGAAGTCGGACTTGCACACGAGAGGCTTGAGGTTAATCCCATTTGCTTTTGTGCAAGTCCGACTTGCGTCCGAAATCACCGATCAAACGCCGCATCGAACGCGATGTTCGAGGGTTTGAAATCCACGCGCTTCACGAAGGCGCAGGCTTCTTGCGCGCCGTGTTCGCGGTCCATGCCGCTGTCTTCCCATTCCACTGAAAGCGGGCCGGTATAGCCGATGTGATTGAGCGTGCGAATAATCTCTTCGAACTTCACGCCGCCGTGCCCGAGCGAGCGAAAGTCCCAGCCGCGTTGCGGATCGCCGAAGTTCAAATGCGAAGCGAGAATGCCGCTGCAGCCGTCGAGCTGCAGCGCCGCGTCTTTCATATGCACGTGATAAATGCGATCCGAAAATTCGCGCAGGAAGCACACGGGATCGACCATCTGCCAGTGCAAATGGCTCGGGTCGAAATTGAAGCCAAACGTTTTGCGATGGCCGATGGCTTCGAGCGCGCGCTTCGTGGTCACAATATCAAACGCAATCTCCGTCGGGTGTACTTCAAGCGCGAACTTCACGCCACATTCATCGAACACATCTAAAATGGGATTCCACATCTTTGCAAAATATTCGAAGCCTTCATCAATTGTAGAAGGTGCAACCGGCGGGAAGCTATAGAGGAGATGCCAAATCGAAGAGCCGGTGAAACCATTCACGACTTTGAGACCGAGATTCTTCGCCGCGCGCGCGGTGTTCTTCATCGTGTTGATGGCCCATTGCCGCTTCTTCTCGGCATTGCCGTGACAATCCTTCGGCGCAAAAGCATCGGAGCGATTGTCGTTATTCAAATCGCACACAAGCTGTCCCGCGAGGTGATTGCTGATCGCAAAAACTTTGAGATTGTGCTTATGCAAAATTTCAAGCTGGCGTTTGCAATAATCTAAATCCGTCGCAGCTTTGTCGACTTCCATGTGATCACCCCAACACGCGAGTTCCAAACCATCGTAGCCCCATGAGGAGGCTTTTTGCGCGATGACGTTTAACGACAAATCAGCCCACTGGCCGGTGAAAAGAGTGACGGGTCTTGCCATGATTGTGCTCCTTCTCATTTTAGATTCAATCTCAAGACGGCATAAACAAAAGCCACAGACAGAAAGATGAAGGGCAGAAAAATGGAAAGCGCCAGTGGCAAAAATTTTTCTGCCCGCCATTTTTCTGTCTTCATTTTTTTCAAGTCTTCATCGCCGTCCATTTCTTTTCGCTCTTCGCGCTTTCCAAAACGGTTTCGATGAACAGCATGCCGCGCACGCCATCATCAACATTCGGAAAATCGAGCGCGAGTGGATCGGGCTTCGTGCCGAGCAAATGCGCGCGCAGCGTGTCCGCGAAATTGCAATAGTTGTTCGCGAACGCTTCGAGGAACGCTTCGGGATGTCCCGAAGGAATGCGCGAGCCGCGCGCCGCTGCCGCACTCTTCGCCGCAACATAGCCATTGCCGCGCTTCCAAATTTGTTCGGGGCCGTCGGGCAATTTCACATTAAGATAATTCGGATGCTCTTGATGCCACTCCAAGCCTTTCTTCTCGCCATACACCCAAATCGCAAGCCCGTTCTCTTCGCCGATGGAGATCTGGCTCACGTGCAATAAACCCTTCGCGCCGTTATCGAAACGAAGCAGACAGTTGCCGTCGTCGTCAAGTCTGCGGCCTGCGACAAACGTGGTGAGATCGGCACACATGTGCGTGATCTTCAACCCCGTGATATATTCCGCGAGGTTTTCCGCGTGCGTGCCGATGTCGCCGATGCTGCCCGCGCCGCCGCTTTGCGAGGGATCGGTGCGCCACGAAGCCTGCGTTTGTCCGGTTTGTTCCAACGCGGTGGCAAGCCAGCCTTGGGGGTATTGCACGACGATTTTGCGAATATTGCCCAACTCGCCGCCGCGTGCAAGATCGCGCGCGAGCTTCACCATGGGATAGCCGGTGTAGTTGTGCATCAATCCGAAAACTTTGCCGGTCTTCTTCACAAGCTGCCGCAGCTCTTTCGCCTCGTCAGAGTTGAACGTCATCGGCTTCTCGCACATAATATGAAAACCGGCTTGCAAGAAATCGCGCGCAATGGCGAAGTGCGAATTGTTCGGCGTGGTAATGGCGACGAAGTCGATGCGTTTGCCTTCGGGCAGTTTCGACTCTTTGTCAATCATTTCTTGAATACTGGCATAGGCGCGGTTTTCATCGAGCAGCAGCTCGCGGCCCTTTTGTTTGGATTTCTGCGCGTCGCGGCTGAACGCGCCGGCAACGAGTTCGATGCCGCCGTCCAAGCGCGCGGCCTTCGCATGCACGTCGCCGATAAATGCGCCCGGCCCGCCGCCAATCAGGCCCATTTGCAGTTTGCGATTGAATGCCATGTGCTCTCCTTCCTGCTCAAATATTTGGATTAGTGGATTGTTGGAGTGATGGAGTATTGGATCATGGGTTTGGTGGAGTGTTGGAGCGATGGAGTTTGATCCGTACTCCAATTTTAAGTCGCTACTCACCTCACTTTGGCATTCTGTAAGAATCTTCACTCGCGATGGGAACAAAACCAGTTTGGAGATTTATGCCGAGTGCGAGGGAAGTTTCTTCCGCGAATGACATCTCTAAATCGCGCGCGCAAAAGTACATTGGCACCTTCCGAAAAGCAAGCCTTGATTCGTAATGCAGACCACCCCGTCACAGCGGGGCGTTACAATTTATTTTTAAGCTTTTCCATTTGCGCTTTGAGTTCTTCGACTTGCTCCAAAGGAGCAAAATGTGACAGCGAAGGGCAACGCCCTGGAAAAAGGGCGCCATAAAAATTGTGATAGCCCCAACGGGGCGAAATAGAATGACTTCGCAGTACTGTCAATCCCAAACATATCTTTCATCATATTCGATGCTGTATTTCTTCAAAAACGCGACATACTCTTCTTGAAACGTCTTCTTGCGATGATGCTCCTTTTGGTTGGCGATATATCTTTTCAACGCTTCGACATTCGATTGCCCGAGGCCGAGAGCCGCATAACCGCTTTGCCAGTAGAAATTCCGATAGGGTTCACCTTTGGTTTTGATCCATTTCGACGAGCTCTTTTTGACTTCTTCAATCAGTTTGGCAATCGTGATCTTGCGCGAGAGAATGGCGAGGCTGTGAACGTGATCTGCAGTTCCATTGATGGTCAAGGCCGGAGATTCATATTCGCGAAAAACAGAGGCCATGTAGCTGAATAGCTCTTTTTCGATCTCCGGTTTTATGAAAGGTTGGCG
>JABWAN010000437.1 GCA_013361015.1 Candidatus Zhuqueibacterota bacterium
AGCAATGATGCAGCACAGGTTGTCGCGAATAACCGCCGTTTTGCTCTGCGTCACTTTTCTATCGGTTGCCGCCCAAGAGCAAAAGAAAGAAGAAAAATTCGGTTGGATCAAAACCATGGTCGGCGCACTCAATCTCACGCAGAACCGCTACAGCAGCAACTGGACGAAAGGCGGAGAAAACTCCGTCGCATGGAAAGGTGTGGCGGAGACCAAGTGGGAAAACAACGCGGTAAAAACCAATTGGAAGAATACCGGCAAACTCGTGTTCGGCCAAGTCAAACAAGGCGATCAAGGTGTGCGCAAAAGTGATGACGAGTTGAATGTGGAATCCGTGCTCACGTACAAAGTTGGACAATACCTGAATCCGTATGTGTCGTTCAACGGCCTCACCCAAATCGCCACAGGATATGAATATCCCGCCGAGGATACCAAAGTAAAAGTTTCGTCGGCTTTCTCGCCAACTTTCTTGCGTCAAAGCTTGGGTTTGGGCTATAAACCAAACGAGCAGTTCGTCACGCGGCTTGGTGTTTCGGTGAAAGAGACGATCGTGAGTGACGACGGTTTGATTGCAGGCTCAGCTTTGAGCTTCCGCGAGCGTTATGGCAACAAACCGGATGAAAGTGTGCGCGTTGAAACCGGCATCGAATCCACGACCGACTTGTCCCTCAAACTTGCGGAGAACCTTCTCTTCAAATCCAAACTGGAGTTGTTCACGGCATTTGAGAATTTCAATACCGCAGATGTGGCGTGGGACAATACTTTGACCGCGAAGATCAGCAAGTACTTTTCGGTGAACTTCAATGTCTATTCCTTTTATGATGAAGACATTCTCACCGAAGTGCAAGTGAAGCAGGCGTTGGCGTTCGGATTGACGTATACGTTCTTTTAAGGGTACCGACCTTCCGGGTTTTTAGAACCTGGAAGGTCGCACTCAACACCATGCACACCACCATTTCACCGGTTCAGTCCATTCGCGGCCGTCTCAAAGTTCCCGGCGACAAATCCATTTCGCATCGGGCGCTCATGCTCGCCGCTATTGCCGAAGGCCAGAGCCGCATCGAAGGTTTGGCAACCGGCGCCGACGTGCTGAGCACCAAAGCTTGCATGCAGCAGCTTGGCGTCGAAATCGAAGCTGCAGCAAATGCGCTCATCGTGAAAGGCCGCGGCTTGGCTGCGTTGCATGCGCCTGCGCAAGCGCTCGACGCCGGCAATTCCGGCACGACGATGCGCTTGCTCTCCGGCATTCTTGCAACGCGGCCATTTGCTACGACGCTCATCGGTGATGCCTCGCTTTCCCGGCGACCGATGCGGCGCATTATCGCGCCGTTGGAGTTGATGGGCGCGAAAGTCACGGCCACGGCAGAGGGCAAGGCGCCGCTCACAATACACGGCGGCAAACTCAATAGCATGCAATACAGGCTGCCCGTGGCTTCGGCACAGGTGAAAAGCTGCGTGCTCTTTGCCGGACTCGACGCCGAGGGCGAGACGATTGTCATCGAGCCGAGTGCCACGCGCGATCACAGCGAGCGCATGTTGGCGGCAATGGGTGCAGAGCTTCGCGGCGAGCACAACCGCATCGGCATTCGGCGCAGCACATTACACGGCATGAACATTTCCATCCCCGGAGATTTTTCTTCTGCGGCTTTTTTGATCGCGGCCGCGTTGCTTTTATCAAACAGCGAAGCGGTTTTGGAGAGCGTGAATGTGAATCCCACCCGCACCGCTTTTTTGGAAGTTCTAAAAAGTATGGGCGCCACGCTGGCGTTGGAAGGATCGAACGGCCCAAGCTTTGAGCCTGTCGCGACTCTGCATGTGCAAGCGCAGCGCTTGCAAGGCGTGCGTGTGAACGAGGCGCTGGTGCCGCAACTTATTGACGAGGTTCCGATTCTTGCCGTGCTCGCCACGCAAGCCGAAGGCGAAACCATCATCACTGGCGCGCAAGAACTGCGCGTAAAGGAGAGTGACCGCCTCGCGGCTTTGACAACGAGTCTACGCGCGATGGGAGCGAATGTCGAAGAGCTTGCCGACGGTTTGATTGTGCGCGGCCCTACTCGTTTGCACGGCGCAGAGTTAGATTCATTTCATGATCATCGCATTGCCATGGCATTTGCGATTGCGGGCTTGTGCGCGGACTCGCCGACCACGATTCAGCACGCCGAGTGCGCGGATATTTCCTTCCCGGGATTTTTTGAATTGCTGAAAGAACATTGCCATTGAGGATGAGCGCAAGAACCATGACACCCCCCTGCCCGCCTCAAGGGGAGAATTCTCTTGCGCATCTCGCCGTGATCGGCGATCCCATCTCGCATTCGCTCTCGCCCGTGCTGCACAACTTTCTGATTGCGCATTTCAACTTGCCGTTCTCTTATGAAGCGCTTCATGTGCGGGCCGCGGATTTGCCCAAACTCGTTGCTCGTCTTCGTAACGGCGAGTTGGCGGGAGTGAATGTGACGATTCCGCATAAGCAAGCGATCATACCCTTGCTTGATGAATTGCTCTATCCGGCCGATCGTATCGGTGCTGTGAACACCGTTTGTGTTGTGCATGAAAGGCTCATCGGCCACAATACGGATGCTAGCGGCTTTCAGCGCAGCTTGGAGAAAGCAAGGCTCGAGGTGAGTAATCAAGAGGTTTTGTTGCTGGGGGCAGGCGGTGCGGCGAAGGCGGTCGTCTTTGCGCTGCTCGCAAAGGGCGTGCGCAGCATCTATCTCTGTAATCGCCATGAAGAACGCGCGCGGCAATTGCACGCAACCTTGCCGGCGTCGGAACAGAACAAGGTGCGAGTCATCAGTTGGGATGGGCGCGAAAAACATATAGACACGCACGGGATTCGCATGATTATCAATGCCACCAGCGTGGGGATGTCAACGGCCGAAAATGATGCGCCCTTACCGGCCTTTGCTTTCCGCGAGGGCATGGTAGCCCTCGATCTCATTTACAATCCCGCCGAAACATGTTTTTTGCGGCAAGCCCGGCAAGCCGGCGCTGTGACGCTGAATGGTTTGCCCATGCTGATCTATCAAGGAGTGGCGGCGTTGGAGTTATGGAGTGGGAAGACGTTGGAGATTGCAGAGGACTATGCGGCGCTGGCAAGACGTATGCAGGCAGCGCTGCCATGATAAATATTTCAAAGTGCCGTCAAAATTCTATCGACGATACCTTGCAGCCAGGCCTCATCATTGTACACGTTGAATTCATCCGTCTCAATGACGAGCACATGATGTTCTTCCGCCATGCGCTTGGCCCAGCGATCATACGCAATATTGAGCTGCGCCAAATACTCTTTGTCGATGTTCTGTTCGTAATCACGGCCGCGGCTGCGAATACGGCTGATCAACGTCCAAATCGAGGCGCGCAGATACACGATGAGATCGGGCGGCTTGAGTGCCGCGGCAATGGCTTGATAAAAATCCGTGTAGCAGGCGTAATCGCGCTCCTCCATCATGTCGCGCTCGAATAGATTGCGCGCGAAGATCTCGGCATCTTCGTAGATCGTGCGATCCTGCACGCACGTGGCCGCGCTTTGCTGAATGCGCAAATGATCTTTCAATCTTTCCTTCAAAAAGAAAAGCTGCGAGTGAAACGCCCAACGCTTCATATCGCCGTAGAAGTCGGCGAGATAAGGATTGAACACTTCTTTCTCTAAAAAACCCTGCCACTGCCGGCGTTCCATCAGAATGCGCGTGAGCGTGGTCTTGCCGACGCCGATGTTGCCGGCAATGGCGATAAAGGTCTTGCGTTTACCGTCGTTTTCCTGCATCGTTCCCAATAAACAAAATCCTGCCTCCTCCTGCAAACCTTTTTTGTGCACGATTGTCTATTGCAATGAACCATATGGACGAACGAGAAACTCGACTCATTCGACAGGCACAGGGCGGCAACACGATCGCATTTGCACAGCTCGTCGCATTGCATGATCGTCGCGTGCTGCAGCTTGCCCAGCAACTGCTGAACGATCCGCGGGACGCGGAAGACGTGTATCAAGATATTTTCATGAGCGTCTTTCGCAAACTGGCCTCGTTTCGCTTTGAAAGCGCCTTCTCGACGTGGCTGTATCGCATCGTGGTCAATCATTGCATCAACTACCGCAAGCGCCGCACGCGCACGCGACACGAGTCGTTTGAGCAACATACCATAGTCTTTGAAGAAGAGAGCGTACCGCAATTCGAGGATGACGGTCTTGATCCGGAGCGCGAGCTACTCAATCGCGAGCTTGGACAGGAAATCACTTCGGCGCTTGCGACGCTTTCAGAAAAGCAGCGCGCCGTATTCGTGTTGCGCCATTTTCACGGCCACAAACTGCAAGAGATCGCAGATATTCTGGACACCGCCGAAGGCACGGTGAAAAATTACCTCTTTCGCGCGACGCAGCATTTGCAAAAGAGACTGCGCGCTTATCACGAGAACAGGCTATGAATGAACAAAACCGTTTACGCGAGTTGCTGCCGCTTTACGATAGCGACGAGCTGACGCCGCAAGAACGGCGCGAGGTGGAGGCCTGGCTGCGCAACGACGCCGATGCGCAAGCCGAGCTGGAAGCGATTCGCGTTTTGCATCGCAGACTGGAAGGGGTACGTACTTATGAGCCGGCGCCGCACACACTGCTTCGCTTGCGCGATCGGCTTTTTGAAAATTTGGAGAATACGAATCGCAAAGCACCGTGGTTTGAAAATTTGCGCACGGCGTGGTTCGGAAATACGCGACCGGCTTGGCAGCTTGGTTTTGCGCTCGCGCTGCTGTTTGCCGGCTTGTTGCTTGGGCGGCAATTCTTCCCGCGCACCATGACGGCCGTGCAACCCGCAGCAACCGATTTATTGCCATTGTTGCTCGCACAACAGCCGATCGCGACCGGGCAGTCGGTATACTCGCCGCGCTTGGCAAACGTGCACAAAATCCGCTTGGATCAAAACACGAATCAAATCGAAATCGAATTCAGCACGGTCAACAATATTTCGCTGCGCGGCACTGCGGAAGACCCGATCGTGCGCCAAGTTTTGGCGCATGCGATGCGGGAAGAAGAACCGGCCGGAATGCGTTTGCGCGCGGTGAAAGCCATGGGCGAAGCCGTACCCACCAACTTGAACCAAGAGGACGAGTTGGTTGACGCGGTGCTGCAAATGCTCGCCGACGATCCCAACGCGGGGGTGCGCATGAAAGCCGTACAGGCGCTCAAGCAGATCGCGGCCACGGAGCGCGTGAAACAGGCGTTGATTCAAACCTTGCTGCACGACAACAACGCGGGTGTGCGCATCGCAGCGTTGGAAGCTTTGAGTGGCGTGCAATTCGCCGACGAAAAGCTCGAAGCATTGGAAGCGGCGGCAAGTGACACGAACGGCTACATTCGCCGTGAAGCGACGCGAATGCTGGAGACCGTGCGCAGTGGTAACGTGCAGTGAAAGGTCGGATTGGAGTTTGGGATTGGCGGAGTGATGGAGTTTTGGAGAGATGAAGCTTTGAAGTGATAGGGCGCATCAGCTTCACTTGAGTGAATCGTCTCTTTGAATTGTCATCGTGGAAGGAACTCTCCTCGCACTTGATACACCTCTC
>JABWAN010000438.1 GCA_013361015.1 Candidatus Zhuqueibacterota bacterium
GATGAAAAAATGCTTCGACTTCTCTCTGTGCATTTGCCTTTGTTTACTCTCTCGTGCTTTCTCGCAAGAGATGAGCAAGGCCGAACTTGAAAAAGGCGTAAACTTCCTCGCGACCAAAACCTTTTCCGAAGAAGAGAACGCGAAGATTTTAAAACTCTATGAAGGCTTGCGTGTCGCGGACGTTTCGGATGGCATGGACATGGTGGGCTTGCCGGGCACAGGCTTGGTGGATCCGGCCATACATGCCGATTGGATTGAGAAAGAGAGTCTAACGCATCAAGTGCGTGGGATTGCAGTAACGGCGCGCTATGTTCCGACGCAGCGCGCGGACCGGCCACAAGCGGGCGAAGACTTCCCAAAATGGGAAGGGAATTTTTACAACACTTATTCGCACGAGGCTTTTGTCAAAGTCATCAAGCCCGGAACCGTCGTTGTCATCGACGACGTGGAGGAGAAAGACATTGGCTCGATCGGCTCTTATAATATTCTGGCGTGGCACAAGCTCGGCGCCGCCGGTGTGGTCACTGATGCCTCAGCGCGCGACACGGATGAAATCGCTTTGGAAAAAGTGCCACTCTACTTGCGCAAGAAGGGACGCGGCATACGCCCCGGTCGAAATGAATTGGAATCGGTGAACCGGCCCGTGGTCATTGGCGGCGTCTTGGTTTGTCCGGGTGATGTGGTCGTGGCGGATGGCGATGGCGTGATTGTCGTGCCTCGCGCTGTTGCCGCACAAGTCGCCAAATATGCGCATGAGATTTTGTCAAAGGATAAGTCGGCGCGAAAAGATTTGTATGAGAGCTTGGGCCGGCCGTTGGACAAAACCGTCAAACCGTGATGAGTGCACGACAGTGCTTCTCGTGAGTCATTTCGGTTGGAAAGAGCAGAATTTTACTCATCTGCACGTTTCAACAAAGATTTCTCGTTGCACTCAAAGGTATGCGCCGGCAACACGAGAGTCATAAACGACGCAGCCAGCCGTGTCGCAATGTTGATGCTCACGGAATCGAACGTTGACGAAGGTATGTATCATGGAAAGATTATCACTACTCGGTCGCGCAAGCCACCAGCTTGCCTTTGCGTGCAGAGCGGTCGCCAATGACACAAACAGCTCAAACAAAACGCTGGTGCTCGCATTTTTCGCGGCAACGCAACTGCTCATCTTTGGGGCTTGCGCACATGACCGTATCGCGCAAAACGACGAAGCCCGCTTGCCGAAAGGTTATGCCGAGAGATATTATGAGGGCATGCGCTATGGTTTGTTCGTTCCGCCTTCGTATGATCCAAACCAAAGCTATCCTTTGATCATTAGCTTGCACGGCAGCACGGACACAGTCTCATGGGATTTGAGCTGGTATCATGATCCGATCCAAACGACTGCCATTGCAATCGAGATACCGTCGCCTCTTCCGTGAAAATTCCAATCGAGGTGCTACCATGAAATGCTTCTTCAAATTTATGATGCTCGGACTCATCCTGAGCGCGGCGCAACTCGTGCTGGCGCAGAACAATCGCGTGAAGTACAACAATCAAAACTTGTTTCTGAACGGCGCCAATCTGGCGTGGATTAATTTCGCGAAGGACATCGGCCCCGACCCGACGGCGTTTAATACCTTCGGAGATATTCTGCTGCAGTTGCATGATCACGGCGGGAATGCGCTGCGCTGGTGGCTGCACACGAACGGCATGACGACGCCGGAATTCGACAATGCCGGCGTCGTGATAGGCCCCGGCACAGATGCGATTGCAGATTTAAAGCAAGCTCTGGATATCGCGTGGGAAAGAGAAGTCGGCGTCAAATTGTGTTTGTGGTCGTTCGATATGCTGCACAAGCAAAATACTGCCACGGTGCGCAGCCGCAACCGCTTGCTGCTTACGGATACGACTTATACACGCGCATATATCAACAATGCGCTCATCCCCATGGTGGATGCGCTGAAAGGCCACCCGGCCATCATTGCATGGGAAATCTTCAATGAGCCGGAGGGCATGAGCAATGAATTCGGCTGGACTGAAATTGAGCACGTTTCCATGTTTGACATTCAAAGATTCATCAACCTCTGCGCCGGCGCGATTCATCGTACTGATTCCACCGCGCAAGTGACGAACGGCGCATGGAGTTTTCTTGCGCTCACGGACATCACTGCGTCCTCGCTGGGCAAAGCCGGCGCTGACCTTGCGCAGTTGAGCGCCGAGGAAAAAGCGGATATGGAAACTCGCTTCGCGCAAAAGTATCGCATGCAGCTCAGCGCAGAAGAAATCGTGCGCCACTTTCAGCGCGCCGCGGAGCAAGCCAATTTCAACTACTACACGGATGGCCGTTTATTCGGCGCCGGCGGAGATGTTGACGGCTTTTTGGATTTCTATTCCGTGCATTATTACGATTGGGCGGGCACGATTCTCTCGCCGTTTCACTATCCCAATAGCCATTGGCAGCTCGATAAAGCACTGGTCGTCGCGGAATTCCACATGAAGAGTACGCTCGGAGTTCGCACCGATAGTTTGTATGGCAGACTATATCGCACGGGATATGCCGGCGCTCTCAGTTGGTCGTGGACCGATAATCAGGTGACGCAACCCGCGCAGATACTCGCCGGCATCCAGTATTTGTGGGACTATCACCGCGCCGATGTTGATGTGAACGGCATCGGCGGAGACTGGCCGCTCGTGAGCATTACCAGCCCGGCAAACGATACCGCGTTTCCCGACGGTGCAGAAGTTAAGATCGAAGCCACGGCTTCTGACAACGACGGCGCGGTGGTGTTGGTGGAGTTCTTTGCTTCGGACACTTTGAAGATTGGCGAGGCCAGTGCTGCGCCCTTTACCGTCACCTGGTCGAACATCACGCCCGGCGTTTACACGCTCACTGCCGTCGCGACGGATGACCGCGGGCATAAGCGAACTTCCAATCGCGTGTCGATCAAAGTTGGCGCACCGCAAACCGTGAGGCTCGAAGCGGAAAATGCCGCTCTGCAAGGCACTCCCGCGATTCGCAATGAGGCGACGGCGAGCGGCGGGCGTTACGTGACCATGCAACAAACCGGCACGATTACGTGGAATCTGCCCAGTGTGCCCGCAGCCGGAAGCTACCGGGTCGTGTTCGCGTTCAGGCCGCGCTATGGAAGGAAAGACCAATACCTCAATGTCAACGGCGTGCGCGTCGCCACTGTGACGTTTGACGGCAATCCCGGTTTGTGGCTGGAGGTAGGGCTGGACGTCAATTTGGTGCAAGGCAACAATGTCATTCAAATGGAGTTGTTTTGGGGCTGGATGGATCTCGATTACATGAGTGTGCCCAGTGCGATTGTCTCCGCAGTGGCATCGTCCTCGGAGTTGCCCGGCAGTTTTTCTTTGCAGCAGAATTATCCCAACCCCTTCAACCCCGCGACGACCATTCAGTATTCACTCGCCAAGCCCGAGCACGTGAAGCTGGCGGTGTATGATCTTCATGGCCGGCAGATTCGCGTCCTCATTAACGAAAAACAAAACGCCGGCGCGCATGCGATTTCCTTCGACGGCAGAAATCTCGCGAGTGGCCTTTACTTCTACCGCCTCGAAGCCGGAACGTTTGTCGAGGAAAAACGGATGCTGTTCGTGAAATAGGTTCAGTGAAGTGCCACGCACCTCCAAAGTGCGTGGCTCTTTCCGGGCACGCGGTTTTTCTGCTCGCGATGATGACTCAGGTTGATGATGGCGAACTCTAAAAAGAGAAAGATGACGCTATGAATCTTAAACGAATCGCGTTGCGACTTATGGGAGCGGCTTTGTGTTTCAGTACTTCCTCACTCTATGCTTCCGACAGCATTCAACCGATCACACCCAATGCTTCCCCGGAAGCCGCCAGCTTGCTGCAATACCTCTACAACATCTCCGGCAAACAAACGCTGACTGGTCAACATTGCGTGCCATTGGTCGGCTCGTTGCGTCTCGTCGTTGTGCACCGACAAACGAGACATTACCCCGCGGTGTTCGGGCAGGATTTTGGCTTTGATGCGCCGGGCAGTTGGGACGGCATCAACTTTCGCCAGCAAATTGTGGATGAAGCGATTCGCCGGCACTCCGAAGGCTTCATCATCACACTGATGTGGCATGCGGTGCGCCCTATGGATGACGAACCGGTCACGTTTGGCGAGTCGGTGCAGGGCGAGTTGACGGAGGAAGAATGGCAAGAATTGATTACGCCGGGAACGCTGCTCAATGAGCGCTGGAAATCGCAAGTGGATGTGATCGCATGGCATCTCAAGCAATTGCGCAACGCCAACGTGCCGGTGTTGTGGCGTCCGTATCACGAAATGAACGGCGCATGGTTTTGGTGGGGAAAAAGGGCCGGCGAAAACGGCTACAAAAAACTATATCGCATGCTCTTCGACCGGCTGGTGCATTTTCACGGACTGAACAACTTGATTTGGGTTTTCAACACCAATGAAGTAAAAGAAAACGTGGACGCGCACGACACCTATTTTCCCGGGCATGATGTGGTGGATGTCTTCGCAACCGATGTGTACACGCAAGGTTTTGATTCGATCAACTATGCGCAGCTTCTTACGCTCGCCGGTAACAAGCCGATCGCGTTGGGTGAAGTCGGCCGCCCGCCGACCGTGGACATTTTGAAAGCCCAGCCGCGCTGGACTTGGTTCATGAGCTGGGGCGAACCCGAGGCGCTCGGGCAAGATCGCGCGGCCTATCTTTCCCTGTGCGAGAGCGAGCAAGTTGTGACGCTCGACAAACTGCCATGGGCCAGGTTCGCGCAACCCCAAATTCACTTTCCGATTTTGAAATAGCAAGTCATTGCCAATGACCCAAGCAAAAGGCCCAACTATGCCATTGTGCTTACAATACGCGTTCGTGATTTTGCTTCTGCTCCTCGGACAGCAGAATTTGCTTTTTGCGGCCAATTTCATTTCCGCCCATAATCCGCACGTGCAGTATTTCGGAAGATGGGATCTGAGCGATTCGCTCCATCCGAAGCATTCGTGGCCGGGGGTTGCGCTCTATGCCGAATTTAGCGGCACAAGCCTCGGGGTGCGCATGGCCGATGACGGCAATTACTACAACGTTTATATTGATGGCGAATTTCATAGCATCTTTCACGGCAATCGGCCCGAGGAAGCGGACTATGTGATTGCCGAGAGTTTGCAACCGGGGCGGCATACCTTCTTGCTCACGAAACGAAATTGTGCGCAGAACAAAATTTATACTTTCTCCGGACTCATTCTGGATGAGGGCGCGGAGCTTTTGCCCCCAGCTCGTCGCGCGAGGGCGAAAAAAATCGAATTCATCGGAGATTCGTTTACGGTCGCGGAAGGGAATGAAGCGACGGTGTTGCAAATGCCCTGGCTGGAAACTTTTCCGGTAACAAACATTGACAAAGGATTCGCCCCCCTCATCGCTGCGCATTTCAATGCGCAATACCACATCACGGCCCGTTCCGGCATCGGCATGGTCACCGATTGGTCCGGCGACCGTACGCTGAATATGCCCGATCGCTTCGATCGCGCATTGATGGATGCTCCCGAGCCCAAATGGAATTTTCAGCAATGGCTAC
>JABWAN010000439.1 GCA_013361015.1 Candidatus Zhuqueibacterota bacterium
GTGAGATTGATAACCTGCATTGGAATTTTGCTGTCGTTGTTATTGCCTGTGCCGAGTTGGCCATCCAAATTATCACCCCATGCCCATACTGTGCCGTCCTGCCGCAGCGCCAATGCATAATTATCCCCCGCGGCAATCGCCCTAACATTGCTAATATTACTTACCTGCACCGGAGAAGTATGATGTGTATTGTCTCCAGTGCCGAGTTGACCCTCAAAATTGTTACCCCATGCCCAGACTGTGCCGTCTTCTCTAAGAGCCAAAGAAAACGCATTGCCGGCATCTACCGCAATGACATGAGTGAGATTGAGAACTTGAACAGGGATCAAACTGCTCGTCGTGTTGCCTGTGCCCAGTTGCCCAGAGCCATTCGCGCCCCAGGCCCACACAGTGCTGTCTTGTCTCAACGCTAGTGAATGACTCCCGCCCGCAGCGAGTGCTACGGCCTGAGTTAGATTGCTAACCGACACCGGCACGTTGCTATTGATTGTATTCCCACTTCCCAATTGGCCCGAAGTATTTTCCCCCCAGGACCAAATGGTTCCGTCTCGTTTTAAGGCTAAAGCATGTTCATAGCCCGACATTATCGCCATTACATCGTTGATGCTTTGAATCCGAACTGGAGTGAGTTTATCGTCGTTGTTTCCAATGCCAAGCTGCCCACTAGAGTTGTCGCCCCATGTCCAGACTGTGCCGTTTTGCTTGAGCGCCATCGAATAATCCTGACCGGCAGAAATCGCAAAAATATCGGGATTGTGAACGTCCAAAGCAGTCAAATAATTCGTAAGGTCCTCTGTCAATACATACGCGGTGTATCCATCGGAAGACAATCCTGGCGCACTTGTCATACCGAACCCTCCTAGTGCGCCTGTTGACCATTTCATAGTTCCGTTAGGATATATAGCATAGAATAAAGCTCGGCCATCAACACTCAATGAACTTCGCATAACTTGATAGATGGTTCCATCCGGCCCAACAACCGGCGAAGCGTTATCCGAAAGGACATCATTGAAATCATACGTCCATTTGAGAGTCGCGCTTGCCGGCCCGAACGCAGTGCTTCGTCCGGTGCGTTGTGCATTTTGTCCCTGCATGGGCCACCAAGTTTGCGCGCTCACGTTTGCGCAAAACAAAATCGGCAACAACGCAATTCTCACAGTGGCTCTTTTCATGGCAGAACTCCTGACGTGTTTATGAGATGCTGATTTCATACTACTTCTACTTGTCACCACGATTTGTCGCATCCACATCAATTGCACAATGCCCACTCAAGCCGTTGCTCTTCAACGCCACGCCAACCGCGACTACCTCACCAGCACGAGCTTCCTCAACGCAACCAACTCTCCGGCTTGCAGACGATAAAAATAGACGCCGCTCGCCAAAGCGCGCGCTTCCCATTTTTTCTCATGGCTTCCTGCCGGCATCTGCTGCGCAATCAAATTCGCGACCTCGCGGCCGTTCACGTCGAACACTTTCAGCGTCACGTATGCCGGGCGCGGAATGGAAAAGCGAATCGTGGTGGAGGGATTGAAGGGGTTGGGATAATTCTGTTCGAGAAAAATTGTCGTGGGTTGCCGCTCATCTCGCGTATTCGCGACCGCAGTATTGGGCGAAGAGACGAGATAACAAACCGAATCAACGCGCAGCGTGTCTTTGCTCACTTTCTTGTTTTGATCGAGATCGACGTTGCAGTTCAAGCGAATCTTCATCGGGCGATTGGGCATGGAGTCGCGCGGCACGGGAACGCAAAACAATGCGGCTTGGCCATTGATCCAAAGCGAGATGCTTTCCGGCGACCAGTCGATGCGATACTTGTTCTCGTTTTTGCGCAGCACTTCCCAGTTCGGTATGTCAAAGTATTTTTGAAACGCGGGATCGCCTCTGCACTCGCCGTTTGATTTGGGAAACGCACGCAACACGCCGAGCGCGCCGTTGGTGATCACGATGCCGTCGTGACAATTTTTGTCGAAAGTTTCGAAACCAATGCTCGTGTCGATCGTGCTGTCAGCAGAATCCGATTTCCAATGGGAAGAGCGGGCGACGAACTCCAAACTGCCATATAAAAACTCTTGCTGGCTTTGAATCTCGGATTTTGTGGAATCGCAAAGGCTGGAAGACAAAACCAGCTCGCCGTTTTCAAACGCGGGAGGCGCGTGCAGCGGCTGCCAAAAATTTGTGTCCAAAGTGTCCGCCTCGAAGCCGTCGCAAAAGTCTCCGCTCATTTTTTTGAGCAAGCGGATGTTGTCGTAATAGACGCGGTACTGCGTCGGCCGCTTACACTCGGTGTAAAGATTCTGCACCTCCAATGTCACTTCCAAAGCGTGCTTAAAGTTCTCATTTCTTTTCCCGCCGATCTTAAAGCCATTTGGGGCTTGCGGCCAAAGCCGGGTCAGGTCCAAGGTCGTGTTGCGGCCGTTGCCTTTGATGAGAGAACGAATGTAACGGTTCGAGTCGAAATCAAACTCCAGCTCGAACTAATACCACTGGCCCTTGGCGAGACTGTCCTTGAGGAACGGAACCCAATCTGCCTCGTGCCAAATGTTCCATCTTGTCCCCATGCCGTCTTGTGGATTCCCAATGTATTGTAAGCCGGCGGTGAAGGTTGAATCGAGCGCAGAAGTCGCTCGCGTGTTCTGCACACTGAACTCCGGGCCGGTATGGCCGTTCTCGACGTCCGTCGGAATATATGCCTCGATACAATAGACGTAGCGGCCGGTGACGCTCTGCGGATACACGCGATAATGCGCATTCACGTGATTACTGGAATCGCTGTTTTGCTTGTTCGCCCAAACGCGAAGGCTGAAGGCCCCGCTACCGGCAAACTCCGTGACGCGTTGAATACTCCCGAGCTTTTCGCCATGACAAGGACTATGAAGTTCCTCGAACATTCGCCAATTGGTGTCGGGTTGCTCAAAGTCATCTTGAAAGAAAATCGAGTCGCTAGCGCTGCTTGCGAAAGGTCGTTCATCATCGCGCGCCGAATAAGTGTGCGCTCCGCGAAGAGGTTTTTCTTGCGAAGCGAGGAAGAGCAACGAACCCACAAACAACAAAACCAATTGCAACGGCAATATTCTTTTCATTGTATTCCCTCCTTACCAACGAATTGTCAAGTGAGACTTAATCACTTGCGGTATTGATACTACTGCACGATCATCAACTTTTGCGTTTGCACCAAGTCTTTGGAGCGCAAGCGGCAAAAGTATAAGCCTGCGGAACGATTCTCGATGCGCCAGTTGATGCGATGCGTTCCGCCGGAATGAGGGCCGTTGAGCAGCACGGCAATCTCGCGGCCCGAAAGATCGTAGAGGCGCAAATCAACCGGCGCGGCGCGCGGCAGATGATAAGAGATGGTCGTTGCGCCTTTGCCCGAGGCGGAAAGGCGCACCGGGTTGGGAAAGTTGGGATAGAGTTGAAAAGCTTGAGGGGCATCGCTCCTTCGCTCCTCGACCACATTTGTGCAAACCTTTACATTTATATTCCATTTGTCCTGAGTGCAAATTCTTGCAATCGAATCCGCCTCCGGTATCACCACCTCTTGCCAAACCCTATCATCTTTAAAGATTGACCAGTCAGTTGTGTCTTTGCGATGCCCCATGCGCCAGAACATCCAGGGTATGCCGTTTTCCCGGCAAACTCGCGTAACATAGCGATAATAGCTGATGAGAGAGTCCATCCCCTCGCCACGCAGTTTCCCAAATTCTTCCACCAGAAACAGTTTGCGTATCGAGCGGACGTAATTGAGATCAGCAACCAAACGCGGCACATCATCACAGTAGTAATGCAGCGTGTAGATGTCCGCGTTCTTGATGTCGCCCAACGTTTGAATGTCGTCGCCGCTTGCCTTATTGCAGTATTTGGCCTTACCGGCGATGCCGAGTGCAACATAAGTGTCGGGATCAAGTTTTTTAAGACAGGTTGCAAGCGTATCGAGGAAGTCGCGAATGATTTTGTGTTTTTCTGCAATAGACAGCGGGTCATTAACAAACGCCTCCTCCGCGCCGGGCTCATTCATAATCTCCCACGCCCAGATGGTGTCATTGATATCCTTCCACGCTTTGTCGCCCAACAAAGCATTCTTGTGATTCAGAAAATGCTCGAACCGTTTTTTGTAGGCGTCAATCGCGCCTTGCGAGCTGTACTTTCCCACAATCCCATAAATGCGTTCATAAGGCTCCGGTCCATTACTGTTCGCCAATGCGATGATCATTTTAATGCCGCGCTCATGGCATTCGAACATTAAAGAATCGACCTCTACCAACCACTTATCATGATAAGTGCCGATCGAATCTTCAAAGGTATAATCGCTAGGCGGGTCTTCGTGTGACTCGTGCTGCGTATCGAGAAAGATGCGCAGCACTTTGAGATTTGCCCTGTTCATAGCATCGAGCTCCTGAGCAATTCGTTGCCTCGGCTCGAACCAGAGGCGATATTGATTCGAGCCGGCCCACAAGAATTGCGTGGTGTCGGTTTGAATAAAACGCCCCGAAGCAGATTGTCCCCAACCGACGCCGGTTATAAAAAAAAGGAGCAAAACGATTGCAAGCGCATAGAAGCGCGCACGCAAGCAAAGCAGCTTGCCAAGTCTTGGCATCAAAGCCTCCGATGGGATAGGAATGCGAGCAGCCGACTGAGAGGGGAAGGGATAAGCCTATCTTCTATTCGTAGTGACTAAAATCCAAAACCATTACAAAGATTTCTTGGGGAGAAAGAAGAAATGGTGGGAAAAAGATACTGTGAGGTTTTCAGCCCGCGTGCTTGTCCGAATGGGGAGAGGAGCGATTAACGACTTTGCGAACGCGCTCGGGTGTGCGAATCATATCGCAGCCACGGAGCGGGCGGCCTTCTTTGGTTTGCGCGAGGAGATTGGCGCTTTGATCGCCGGCTTTGAGCCCGGTATCGCCGAAACGAAAGTGGAAAAGCAAATCGAGATCGCCGTCGCCATCCACATCTTCGAGATGGCCCGCGCCGTGAATTTCGCTCGCCGCTTTGCGCCCGAAACGCGCGCTCGCGGGCGCCATGGTCGCGGCTTCGAAATTCAAACCTTCGCCCTTCGCGACGCTCGTGGAAAGAATCACAACGGGAATAGTTTCATCGGCGTTGTTGCAAGAGAGAAAATTGGCAGGCTCTTCGGGAAGAACGTCGAGCGTGACGTTGCACGCGCCTGCGTTGCGCGCTTCGAATAGCACTTGCACTTCGCTCGCCGTCAAACCACGGCGATAGATTTGCACTTCGTCGATCAAGCCCGCGAAATGCGCGCCCTCTTCGCCTTGATTATACTCCGGCGCATACGCGCCGCATTTCATGCTCGCCGCGTGCGTGTCTGTGAACGCGGGCAAAGGTTTGGATTCTTCCTCGCGGCCATTCACATAGAGCGCAAGCGTACTCGCGCTTTTCGTTAGAACGAGATGATACCAGCGTCCTATATGTTATCTTGCGAATAGTTCTTTGACATGTTATTCTTTGTTCTTCCAGAAGAGTTTTGCAACCTGTCTGTTATTCCTGTTGCTTTGGCTC
>JABWAN010000440.1 GCA_013361015.1 Candidatus Zhuqueibacterota bacterium
ACAATCAAATGGATGCCGGAACTGGCGAGCACCTGGCTCGTCGCCTCGCGGCCTGCGGGTTCGGGAATGACGACCATGTACACAAGATAGTCGCCGTCAAGAATCGCATTCACACGCCACGAATGTGCCGCGGTCGCACCCGCACCGAGCGTCGGGAGGTATTGCGTGCGTTGCGGTGACCAATCTTCCGGATCGACAATATCACCGGCAGCATTGAGATTGATGATATTCATCGCCAAACACAGTGCGGGAGAATCCGTTGCGCCATTATTCTTCACAACCGTGTTGTAGATGATGTGATCGCCTTGTTGTACCGTCTTGTAAGCCATATCGATGGAGATTTGCAACGGGAGTTGCTCAATGCCAGGGGCTTGAGACGGCACTTCTTGTTGCGCCAGCGCCGGAGTGCTCATGCAAAGCAGAATACCGGCAATTGTTGAAACGCCAACGAGCCGGCCTACTGACGTCCAGAACTTGCTGGCTTTGCCTCCTTCCAAACGCAGACTTGGGCTGGCATACCAGAAGAGCAACACATAAACGAGTATGGCAAACACAGCCGGCGAGACGAGAAAAGGCCAAAATTCATCCACGTGCCGATTATTCACCAAGATCTTCGAAAGAAAATGATTGGTGGCCGCGATCGGATTCATCGCTTGGAGCAACGTTCCCATCGTTCCAGTCTGTGCGCTGCCGGGCAATTGCGTCGGAAGCAGGAAAAGGATGTAGATGCCCAAGCCCGTAAACAAGCTGGTCTTGTTGGAGTTGGACCAAAAGCTTGCGAGCATGCCCATCGCGGTGAAAGCGGGAGAAAGCGCCGTGCCCAAGACGGCGCCCCAAGGCACAGCTTGACCAAATACTGCGTCACCTTGCGAGAGCACTTTTAGGTAAGGAATAGTCACGGCCAGCGTCACGGGCCAGGGTGAAATGGCGGCGAGAAACTTGCCAATCACGATTTGGCGGCGACTCGTGGGCGTCAACAAAAGCCCTTCGAGCGTCGAACGTTCGCGTTCGCCGCTGATGGCGTCCGCGCCGATGATCATGCTGATAAACAAGCCCACGGCAATCGCGGCTTTGAGCGTTTCATAAACCATTTCCTGCGGTGGAATCAAACTCAATTCACTGTTGCTGGCCATGACATAAGTCAAAATGCCGAGCAGCACGGTGTAAATGAGAACGAGGACGGGTGCTTTTCCTCCCATCCATAGCTCGTTGAGCTCGCGGACGAAAATGAGCCACCAGGTGGGAACTTTTGAAGTCCGAGTTTCAACCCGGCTAACGGGATTCGTGTTATGTGCGTTGCTCATGCCACGGCCTCCTCGGTTAAGTGCAGGAACACGTCTTGTAAACGGCTGCGTTCGGCCTCAAAACTCAGGATGGGAATTTCGGCGCGGATCAATGCTTCCAGAATCTTGTTGTTGCGGTAAGGATCATCTGAGGCATGACCATCGGAAGCATCCATAAATTCTACGCGCAGCCAGCCTGCGTTATCGTCCGTGAGTGTGACTTGCATAACGCCGGACACTGTCGCAATCATTTTGCGCGCCTCGACCACCGAGTCCGGCGGAATTTGAATTCGCACGTTGCTGCCCTGCATGAGGCGGCCCGTCTGCGAGCGCGTGCGCCCGATGACTTCGGCAACGGTTCCAGCAGCGACGATCTGTCCCAAATTCAGGATGACGACGTCATCGCAAACACTTTCAACTTCCGGCAAGTCGTGGCTGCACAGAACGATGCCGACATTGCGCTCCGCGGAAATGTGCTGCACCAACTCCAGCAACTCTTGCTGGCCACGCGGATCCAAGCCCAGCGTGGGCTCGTCGAGAAAAACAACAGCGGGATCATTGACCAACGCGCGCGCGATTCCCAATCTTTGCCGCATGCCACGACTATATGACCCAACTAAAGATTTTGCTCTTTGCTCGAGGCCGACATCTTTGAGCAGCGACATGCCCGTGCTTCTCGCCTCGGTAGTGCTGCGCCCGTAAAGTCGAGCGAAGAACACCAGGCATTCGAGTCCCGTCATTTGTTTGTGGAATCCCAGACTTTCGGGCAGTACGCCAATCCGCCGGCGAATTTCATTGGGATATTGCGAACTGATGTTATCAACAAAAAACTGTCCGGCATCGGGCTGCAAAATGGTGGTGAGGATGCGAATTGCAGTGGTTTTGCCCGCACCATTCGGGCCAAGAAAACCCAAAATGCGTCCGGCTTTCAAAGAGAATGATAGGCCCTTGAGCGCCTCGCGAGGGCCGTAAGACTTGCGCAGGTCTTTGGCTAGTAACACTTCGGCCCCGGTGCGCGGTGCCGCAAAGTTTTTGCTTTCAGCCATGAGTGCAACGCTCCTTCCGTGTCGTGCAATGCTCGGAGTCGAGAAAAGAAAAATGTCTCGCGAAAAATTTAGGGCCGACTTGTTGCCTAACTCTAGCAGGTGAAGTCCGCGCTATGGAATCGCTGTGAGTTTTGATTTCGGAGTGCAATGCTTTATACTCGGCTAGATTGAAGCATTGCACTCCATCTTCCTCAAAAATGCTCAACTTTGTCTATTGTTGGTTTGACTGGTTTCCCGTCCCGAGCTCGCTCGACGAACTCGGCAGTTTCTTCTTCCGTGACCACGGTGACGGGAAGCAATCCAAGCTCTTCTTCGCGCTTCGCGCCAAAGAGTAAGTACATCGCAGGCACGGCGGTTAGACTGAAAATTGTTGTGGTGATCAAGCCGCCCAATACAGTGACAGCGATCGGCTGCGCGATTTCAAGGCCCGCAATGTTGCCGGCAAACGCTAGAGGCAGAAAGACCAACGCCGTCGCGATTGCGGTCAGCAGAATCGGCCCTGATTGCTCGTGAGTAGCGCGCTGAACCAACTCCGCGCCAAACGTTTCGCCTTTTCCCTCGAGCTGTTGATAACGACCGACCAATGTCAGACAGTTGCGCACGGCTATTCCAAACACCGCGAAGAATCCCACGATTGCGCCGAACGAGAGCAGACCTCCGGTGGCCATGGAGATTGCGGCGGCAGCGCCGAGCAGGGTCATGGGCAGGGTCACAAAGACCACGCTCGCCAAGCGCCAACTTCGGGTAAAGACTTGCAGGAGTATGAAAATGCCGATGGCAGCGGAAATCGCGAAAGCGATCACGTGATTTTGCGCCGCGAGCCGCTCCGCATATTCTCCCAACAACTCTGCGCGGTATTCGAGCGGAAATTTGATTTGCTTGATGCCGTTTTCAATATCGGCCGCCACGACCGCAAGATCACGGCCGCGCACATCGGCGATCACATCCATGCAGCGCGCCACCGCGTCACGACGGATTTCGGCAACTCCCGGCACGATGCGGACATGGGCCACTTCCTCCAGGCGCACGTGACCGCCCTGGGGTTTGTCAATGAGTAGGTTGCGAACATTGTCCACACTGTGGCGCACCTCAGGCGTGCCCCACACCACAACGTCAAACACTTTCTGATTTTCGAAAAGGCTGCCGACGACGATGCCCGATACCAAGGAAGCGGCGGCCCGGCGGACGTCTCCAGGCTTGAGGCCAGCTTGCGTGGCCCTCTCCATATCAACCTCGATTTCCAAAGTCGGCAATTCTTCCGGATACTGCACTTTGGGATTAACGATACCCCTGACTTTTGCCAGCATCTGCTGCACTTCCTCCGCCTTTTGTGCGATTTTATTCATGTCTTCGCCGTAAACTCGCACGACCAGATTTTCGCCGGTTCCCGACAATTCATCTCGGACCATGGCTTGGCTATAGGTCAGCACCTCCGGCGAAAGCCCCGGATAACCGCTCGCCACTTGCCGGACGCGCGCCAAAGTGGCCTCATAGTCTGCAGAAGGATCGATGCTAATCCAAAGCTCGCTCGCATTGATATTGGTCCACTTGTCCGACAGGATCGCGCGCCCCACGTGGGCGCCGACGTTGCGCACTCCGGGAATGGTCCGAAACTCGCGGCCGGCCAGCGTAATGATCCGGCTCATAGCGGGATGGGAGGCGGAAGGGCTCCCAGCCATACGCACCACGAGGTCGGTTTCTTTAAAGTCCGGCAGCAAGGACTCTTGACGCAACATGGGCAGGGAGAGCAGGCCAACCACGGCCAGGACACATGCGGCAACAAATGCCGGGCGCGGCGCGCGAGCTGCCCAGCCCAAAAGACCATCATAGAGCCTGCGCAGCATGCCCATAACAGGAGAATCGCCGCCTTGCTGCGCGTCTTGACGCAGCAACAGCAGGCTCAACGCGGGCGTAATGGTAATTGCCACCAACAGAGAAACGAGCAGCGCCAAAATGTAGGACATTGCAAGCGGCTGCCAAAACGCGCCGGAGACGCTTTCAAGCAGCATCACCGGAGCAATGGCCAGCGCCATGATTGCTGTAGCGTAGAGAATCGGGCTGCGCATCTCGACCACGGCTTCATAAACAATCGTAGCCATGGATTTGCTCGCACCCTCTGCACGAGACTGGCGCAGGCGCCGGGCGAAGTTTTCTACATCAATAATCGCATCGTCGATGAGAGCCGCGAGCGCGATCATCATTCCGGCAATGATCATCATGTTGACCTCAACCCCGCGGACGTAGAGAACGGACCCAGCAGCAATCGCAGATACCAAAACTGCAATCGTGGAAATCAGGGCCGTACGCCAGTTGAAGAAAAAGGCCAGGAGCGTCACAATCAGGAGAACGGCGCTGATCAGTAACGTCGAATTGAGATTTCCCACCGCCAATTCGAGGTAGGTCGCAGGCCGAAATAGCGTGGGATCCATCTCCATCTCGGGCAGACCGAGACGCAGCGCCGCCAGCGCTTTTTCAACGTCCTGCGTCACTTGTTTGGTATTGGCCCACGGGAATTTTTCTACCACCAGCATCAGTGAAGGCGCGTCGTTAATAAACGCATCGCCAATGAGCGGTTGGTGATCTTCGAGCACGGTGGCCACGTCGCCTAAGCGCTTTGAAGGCGCGCCTTCGATGGGCACTTTGGACAAGTCGTCCGAGGTCTGAATGGGGAGGATATGCCGAACCCCGAGCCTTTGATTGGGGGTGTCGATCCATCCGCCGGTGCCCGGCGTCGAGGCCTCTAAGTAGCTCAAGGGCGAGGCCCACAATGAGTTGCCCGCGGTCGTGATGATTTGCATCAACGTCAATCCCTCTGCGCGCAACCGCGCGGGATCGACTTGCACTTGCAACTGCCGCTGCCGTTCGCCCCAGACGGAAACATTGGCTACGCCGGCCAAGCCCATCAAGCGAGGTGCAATCGTCCAGCGCGCAATCACGGACATATCGATCAGGGACATCGTTTTCGAGGTCAACCCGATCTCCATGCATCGGCCGGCCGAGGCGACCGGATTCACCATAACCGGTGGCCGCGACACTTGCGGCAGTGCGAAAAGCTCGGTCATGCGCTCCGTCGTTACTTGCCGGGCCTTCATGATGTCGGTTCCTCTTTCGAAGATGAGTTTGATCGACGACATACCCGGAATCGACACGGAACGGATTTCCTCAGCCCACGGCGTGCCGTT
>JABWAN010000441.1 GCA_013361015.1 Candidatus Zhuqueibacterota bacterium
CGGCACCGTCTCGGTGGTCACCAACAAGAGCCTCGGCTACGCCTTTGCCGTGATCGACGATCTTTGCGAGGTCCGCATAGAGCGCGAGCGAGGCCAGATTGGTTTTGATAATCGGTAGTTCGGCGTCAAAACCAAAAATTGAAACATCATCTTCTGTGCCGCGATAGCCATCGGGGTCGATGTCCGTAACATAGGTCGCGCCTACCGCAAAATTTTTGAGAATCGGCATGTCGACGGCAAGTTGCAACGGCCGATAGTAAACGCGCCCGCCGAAGATTTCTGAGCGGCCGAGATTGTTGGTCATCGTTTCAAAGCCGCCGATTCCGAAATCATAATCGAATTCCAGGCCAACTTTGCGGTCTTCATAGAGCAAAGAATTGTTGTAGTAATTCATGATAAAACCATGGCCCAGCCGTGCTGCGTCCAATGCGCCAAGCCGGCCATACACCGGATCGGGATTACGCTTGTAACTGTAACGCACGTAGCGGATCGCGCGCAAGAAATCATAGCCTTGATCCCAATCTTCGTTGCGAATGTGGCCGGTCTCGGTGTTGTAGCGCAGATTAATATCAAGCCCGACGCCGAATTTGCCGAGCGCCAATTCCGGCTTCAAATTCATGATGAAATACGGATCACCGTCGATTACGCCGACACCCATTCCGCCCATGAGCACACCGCGATCTTGCAGAGTGTTTTCATAGAAGGAAGTTTGCGCCTGCGCGCTGTTCCAACTCAAGGAACAAATCGCGGAGCAAGCGGCCACCCGGAAGAAAGTTCTTAGAGGCATAAACGCGTCTCCATAATTTGAAAGTATGAGAATTGAATTGAAGACCTAGCACCAACGCGCGAACAAGTCCATCTGTCGCGTAACATTTGGCCAGCGCACGCCTTCAAGCTCAAGCAGGCGGCGCTTGATAATCGGGCCTGCGGAAAAACCGCCCAGCTTGCCGCCGGCAGCGATAACACGATGGCACGGCACGAATATCGGAATCGGGTTCGCAGCCAAGGCCTGCCCCACGGCGCGCACGGCTTTGGGGCTGTGCAAGCGCTCGGCGATCTCGCCATACGTATAAACCTGGCCGTAAGGAATCTTGCTCACCAATTGCAGCGCTTGACGCTTGAAACCCTCCGCCACAAAACGCCAATCGATCGGTATGGAAAAATGCTCGAGCCGGCGCTGAAAGTATTCGCGCAATTCCGCGGTGATCTTCGCCATGGCTTTTTTGTCGCGCACGATCCACGCTTCAGATTGGCGTTCACGCAAAAGCTCTTCGATTTCGAAAGGAGTATGCTCGGAAAACTGCAGCATGCAAATACCGTGCATCGTGGCCGCCACCCATACCGGCCCGACGAGGGCGTGATAAAAAAGGTCGTAATAAATCTGTCGCTGCCGCAACTGCCCTTGAATCGAAGAGCGCAAGCGCGCAGCATGTTGTGCTCCTCCCATTTGTTTGACGAGCGTCTCCACACCCGATAACATTTGGCGATACAAATCGAATTCACGCGTGCATCCCGAACACTCTGCCACGTGCTGATAGATGCGCTGTTTCTCTTCGACAGAGACATTGCCGAGGTACAACGCCATCACCACGTCTTCATTGATGTGACCGGTGAACTGCATGGCACTTCTCAGAGTTAGAATCCGACCTTTATCATCCATGATTGTTTTTCGGGTCCTTTCGTGCAGTGCCAAAGGAGAAACAACTCACACAAACACTTGCCTTCTGCTTAATCGCTTTTGTCAACTTTTGTGACCTCGACCGCCATCAGTAGTTGCGCCTCCGGATCGAGCACAATATGCTCAGGTTCACGGATTGCATGCAAGAAAAAACTTTGTTCGCGTTCTTCCATCCAAACTTGATGGCTTTCGGCATGCGCGCCGGATTGCGCGGTGATTGCAATTGGCACGCGATAAAAAGAAGGCGCCTGTATTTGGCGCAACACCAGTTCGATCTGCCGGGTTGCGGCCAGCCAGCGCCATTGTGCGCGCACGAATGGGTAATCCGGCTGAACCAGCCACTGTTGAAAGAACCATTGCAAAGGCATGCCGCTCGCTTCTTCCATAACCATGCGAAAATCCTGCGTGAGCGCATTGCTCTTTTCATAGCGCGCGTAATAGCTGCGCACGCCGCGCCAGAATGCTTCGTCACCCACGACGTTCCGCAACATGTGAAGCACCCAGGCAGCTTTCGCGTAATTGTTCGGGCTGAGCAGAGCCATATAATTCGTGATCGTCGAGTCCAGTATTGGACCGCGCGTGTGCGCGGCGAAGTTGAAATAATTCTCGCGCTTCGCTTTCATATTCTCGCGAAATTTTTCAACGCCCTCCACGTGCTCTACGAACAAGGCCTCGCCATAAGTTGCAAAGCCTTCGCTCAACCAGAGGTGATGCCAATCCGCGGCAGTGGCGGAATTACCGAACCATTGATGGGCGATTTCGTGCGCCGTGGTGCCTTCGATGTTCCGGCCCTTACCAAGACTGTTTTCTGCAAAAAAAATCGCACTTGCGTTTTCCATGCCGCCATAACGCGTCGAAGATTGTACGAGCGCGAGCTTTTCGAAAGGGTACACGCCAAAACGCGCAGTGAAGAATCGCACCATATCCTGCACGCGACCAAAATTCTCGCGCGCATGCGGAGCTTCTTCCGGATAAACATAATAGCTGATGGGTAACGTTGCCGTCGTATCGCTTGGAATAACCGTGAAATCTGCGGCTCCAAAAACCATGCAATACGTCGGGATCGCAACTTGTTCCGACCATGCCCAAGTCTTGTTGCCGGGCATTGACTCGCGCACGTTGCGCAAGCGGCCATTCGCAACGACGGTATAGTGCGCAGGTAGAGTCACATTAAAATTAACCGTGGACTTATCGGAAGGATGGTCGAGGCTGGGAAACCAATAGCGCGCGCGATCGGGCCAGTTATCCGCAAAGATGCACCGTTGCCCGAATTTGTTGTTCGCGATAATCAGACCGTCTTGTGGCTCGCCGTAGTACGCGACGGTGATCTCAAGCGTGTCGCCGCTTTTAATGTAATCGCGCAGCGCAATATCCAACACACCTTGTCGATGCGCAAAAGCCGCGTCGTGTTCCTCGACGCGAACCCGCGCAATCGTCATTTCTTTCAAATCGAGGCGCAAGCTCTTTGCCGTCGAGGTCGAACGAACTCTTATATTCAGTTTTGCCTCTCCCCAAATGACGTTCGTAGTGTCGGAAAGAGTCAACGCGAGATCGTAGTGCAAGACGTCGAATTGCGGCTGCCGCGGATAGCCATCGTCTCTCGACCTGCCCTCTTGCATGGCGGAGCTCTCGGGGAGGAGAGCGTCAAAAATATGCGCGTCACACACGCCATCTCCCCGGCCCTCTGCAAGAAGGGATTTGTCGGGAGAACGAATGAGAAACAAAGCTGCAAACAGAAATGTCAAAACGATTCGTTTCATTTGATGATCATCTTTAGCATCATCTAGTTTTCAGGATTCACCATCATACGGCGCACCGCCTCCGCGCGAAGCATTCCGCGGCGAGGAGCGCTGATAGCTTCGGCATGGGGCAACTCGATTCCCACCCGTCCAAAACCAGCAAGCGTCCTTCTTCACTTGACCTGCGTTTTGATTCGAAAAAAGGCCATGCCCACGCGCGACGCACTGGCGCTCAGTTGCTCGATCACATCGTCAAAAAACTCATCCGTGACTTGACGAGTTTCTTTACGTGCGGACGCATGGCGAAAGAGCACATTGCCATACTGATCGCGAATGACAAAGCCCATGTGCGCCGAGAATATGCCCGGCATTTTTTGAATAAGGCTGACAATCTCGCCGCCTTGCAGACGGTCTTTAATCTTCGGCAAATTCGCGGTCGGAATATATTTGACCGTCATTGGTTGCGGCGCCGGAATGCCCTGCAACTCACGCTCCGGCACGCCGAGTTTGCGAAAGAAGCCGGGGCGGTCGATAACTTTGGTCATGTCTGCACAGAGCGCGCCGCCGAGTTCTGCGCTCACGTCTTCCAGCAGCCAGCCGTTGTTCGGAAGCCAGTCTGCATGAGTGTAGTGATTGCGCGTGGTGAAGCCAATCTCGCCGTTTTTGTAGCGAATGCGCAGGAGGTTTGCAAACATTTCATCGTAATTGGAGGAGATCGACATTGCCAGCATTTGCTCGACGAAGGTCATGCAGTCCGCGCGCGAAAAATCGAGCAAGGGATCGCGATCGTACTTTGCGGTCGGCCCTTCCCCCAAACAGAACAATGAATACGGCGTGCCTTTCGCCTGCTCGGAATAAATTGCGAGGCGCGCAATCGTATTTGCCTCTTTCGCACTCACCTCGCGCAGCAGCGTGTCAATATCCTGAGCCAGCATTTCATTGAGCGCCGGCTTCGGCTTCGTTTCGAACTCTTCACGATAGCGCCGGCGCAGGGCTCCCGCTACCGGTTCGCTCACAATATAAACTTCAAGCACAGGCTTGCTGCGAAAGGCAGCATTGCGCGTGAAAGCATTTTCGCTTCGTGTTTCATTGCCGACAAACAAAGCGAGCGTATCTGCGCACGCGCGCCGCGCCTCCTGCGCAAAGAAAAACCCATCATGAATCTCACCGGAGGGCAGCGCCACGCCATATGCTTGCGGCACGAACAGCACGCTGCCGAGCAGGATCTTTGTGGGATTAACTGCGAGGCTGCGATATGGCAGGAGCTTCACGCCAGCCGCGCCATTGCTGCTCGCTGGCTTCGCGTTGTGCACAAAATAGCTCGGCTTGAATACTCCGAGAGTTTTAAAGGCCGCTCTCGGCGTCATCGGTGGAAAAACATTCTGGCCGTAAAGGGCCGCAGCGGCACCTAACATCGCCGCCAGCAAGGCCGAACGTACTTGAACAAGTTGTCGCATAGCATGCCTAGAAGTTTAATCTCATTCGAACTCGACTCCAGAAATGCACGACTTTATCTTTCGCCGCTTTCACGAATCGAGTTTGCGTCTTATTCAAACAAATAATAAGGGGAGCGTCTGGAGAACGCGCGCGAATATAAAGAATAATGCCTTCGAACACAAACGCGAATTCCAAACAAACAAAAGGGAAGGAGCAGCCCTGCACAGACTGTGGCAGCTAGCGCAGGGCTCAAAGTTAGGCGAGCGTGAGCTGTGGGTGCAATTGGTTATAAGCCCGGTTCGGCTTCGGGGACTGCGCCGAGCAAGCGCGCCAATTGATCAAAATGAAACTTGGCTTTATCAAATTCGCCGAGCCGGCGATAGTTGCGAATGAGCAGCTTGTGTAAGTTGATGACTTCATCGGGATCGAGTTGGTGGGCCAAGTCATAGGCTTTCTCGGCGTCGGCGACGGCCTGTTTGGGATTCGCATCGGCGAGCGTGGCCATGGCAAAGTAGCTCTTGCCTCGTCCGGACCAATTGAGCGAGGCACTCTGCATGTAATATGTATAAGCCAGCTTGCGATTGCTTTCGCGATTCTCATTGCCCAGGTTCACGCACATAGTGGCAAAATTATCGAAATAGTTT
>JABWAN010000442.1 GCA_013361015.1 Candidatus Zhuqueibacterota bacterium
GGCCTTCTCTCCGAAATAGAAGGCAGAGGCATTGTCGTTGTCGCCGATCATGGGATGTCTGCCATCGGGTTGAATGCTGAGCATGGAAAATTCCAGCGCGCTTTCGAGCCGCGCCTGCATGCTCGCCGGAATCGTCACGCCGTGCAATTGTGCGAGCGCCATCACCTGCAGATAGAGGCCGAGGGTGAAGTGATGATAAGACATCGCTTGTTCGACCGAAATGCCGTCGGCATGAAACTGCTTCGTGACTTCCTCTGCAAGAATGTTCCAGCCTTTTGCACGCCACGCTTCCGCTTCTTTAAATTCGGGAAAAAGTGTGCCGAGAAAGAAGAGCGCGGCAGCTTCGCCGATGAGATGATTATAGGGACTCGTGAAGAACGACAAGTGCCGATACACGTAGTGGCCGTGCAGATGCAGCATGCGCAAGAAACGGGCGTGTACTTCAGGCCGCAGCGCTTCGGATTGCAGACAGAAAGCATAGCCCCAAATCCACGACAAGCTGCGCATCGCCACCTCCAATGCGCTCGTCCAATTTACGCCCCAAAGAAAAGGGTTCTGCGCGATCCAACTTTCGCACTGCGCCAGCAGCTCTTCTGCAAATCGCTCTTCGCCCGTGAGCCAGTAAACTTTGCCCAACACGGCAAAATGGTGATGGCGATTCAGTTCCCACACATTTTTAACATCCCCGGGCAGCTCCTGCTCGCCGTCGCGCTGGCCGTAGAATTTCATCTCCGTGTAAAATTTCTTCGGCCAAGCGCGTTGCGAAAGCGGGTCGCGATGCCACGCGATCTCACGCTCGAATTGCGCTTCGAGGCCGAGGTAGGTGAAACGATGCTGCAATAAATTTTCGGCGTGGGCCAGGGCTTCTTGCAACTCGTTTGCAAAAAATTGCTCGGCGATCTTTTTCACTTCGTGGCGTTGCCGTGCTGCAACAAAGAATTGTGGCGCGGTTCCGGAAGTTTCTTCGGCGCGCGCACGCATATGCTGCAGCAAAAGCGCTTCGGCGGCGTGCCAATCTTTGCGTGCGACCGCCTCGTTGTAAGCTCCGCCGACCGCAGAACGCAAAACGAAAGTCGGCAAAAACTGCGCAGGCGCCATGCGCACACGATAGCGGCTTTGCGCCAGTCGCCGGATTTTTTTTGCACTCGCAGCCTTCAGACGATAGCGGACTTCGTCGAAAGACATGGTGCGGAGTTTTTTTAGGTTCATTGCTGAAGTATGGACATGTCTATCGTGGTGCTTTGGGGCGCTGCTGGGCACGTTCTCACACACGGCAAGTGCGCACGAGCCACTCGTTGTAGCGGCGAAACACGCGGCGATTGAACATGCGCACGGCCCACGAAGCACGCCGGCCGCGGCCGACACGATTGCGCATGATCGCGCTATAGTTGTTAAGCACGTGCTTCATCCACATAACGCGAAAGAGGAGATCATTTTCAATCGGGTGCAGCGCACGGCCGCTTGCGTGATTGTAGCCTTCGAGAAATGCGTGCTGCACGGCGTGTATGGCCGGCGCACTAAAGATGGGCTTGTGCAAATAGCCTTCGACGCGATGGTGAAAGTAAGTCACGTCGTTATAGCACGAGCCGGTTTTGAACATGGAGAAGTCGAGCACCGTGACGCGCTCCTCCTCGGCCAACAAATTAAACGGTGCGTAGTCGCCGTGGCAGCCGCATTGCGCAAGCTGCTCCGCGGGAATTTTTGCCAGGGAGCGTTCAATAAAGTTCAAAACTAGCCGATGATCATCGACGGAAAAGGGCGTCTCCGTGCTTTCGCGCAAGCGTTGCAAACGAATTTTCATATACTCGAGCAGCTCGCTACCGGCGAATGGCTCGGCGACGTGCGTCGTCGCTTGAATGGCGGCCAGAGCTTCTCCGGCGCGGCGGCAATGTAATACCGCTTGTTGCAAAGCACTGCGGAGGGACCACTGTTTGCAAGCGGCCGTAACAATCTCGGAGAGCACACGCCCACGCGCTTCTTCCGTCACCAGCGCGAGCAACTCGGGGTAGTATGCGACCGGGCGCACGACCGCGAAGTGCGCTTGCATTTGCATCGCAGCATGCAAGCGCTGCGCGACCTCGAATTCCGTCTGCAAGCGGTCCAAATATTTTTGTTGATTGTGAAGATTGTCGCGCGAAGGCCGGAACACTTTAGCGTAGAGTGCACGCGGAGCTGTGAAGGCAGAGCCCGACTCTGCGGTCACAAGCTGCAAACGATATACAGTGGAATAGGGCCGCGAAAATTTTTGCGCGATCGTGAGAGCAACAGACGGCGTGCCGGGCCACAAATGCCGGGCTTCTGCCCGCAAGCGTTGTACAACTGCCTCACCCGCGTCCGCCATGTTCGAGACTCAGAAGAAATTCGTGATGCAATTGGCGCGTCAACTCCACGCCGTCGTATTTTTTGAAAGCGCCATTTACCGAAGGCGAGGCGATGCCGCCGCGCCGGTATTCATCGACGAGCTGATTCAGAGCGGCTTCTATGCCAGGAAGGTCCTCGGGATCGACCACCGGGCCGAGCTGGTGGTCGCGCACAACGTCCGCGGTCGCGCCCGCGGGCGTCAACGCGAGGATGCGCTTGCGCATGCCGATGTATTCGAAAATTTTTCCCGGCACGGACACGCTGGTGCCCGGCTGCAAAATAAACAGGACGTCGCTTTGCAATTGATAGCCGAGCGCTTCACGATGCGAAACCTGCGGGATGACTTGAATAGTCTGTCGTAATGCTGCGCTGCACTCGAAAGTGCGATACAGCTCCGGCGCAATGCCGCCGACAAAACGAATCTCCAGCTCGTGCGGCGCGATCTTACCTTGCGCTAGCAGACGTTCGCACGCGGCAAAAAATTGTTCCGGGCTGCGCTTGCGATAGAGCGCGCCGGTGTGCGTGATGATCATTTTAGCGTTGCGCGCCGGCGGCATGACGGGATCGGTGAAATCCTGCGGATCGAAGCCGTTGGTGATCACCGTGAATTTGCGGCTGAGATTTGCGCCATAGTGTTGCGTGAACTCGCGATGGATCCAGTCGGTATTGAGAATGACGCGGTCCGCGTGCCGCACAAATTGGTGTTCGAGTTTCGCGGCCGCTTTGCCGCGCAAGCTGCTGCCGAGAATCTCAGCTTTCCATGGTGCGCGCGCCCAGGGATCGCGAAAATCCGCGACCCATGGCAAACCCGTGCGCTGCTTGATGAACTGCGCGACCAGATGATCGGTAAACGGCGGCGCAGTGGAATAGATCAAATCAAATTTCTCACGGCGGTGCAATGCCAGCGCATGCTTCACCGCGTGCGGCAGCCAGTTCACGTCCTTATCCGGAATTGAAGTCAAATCCGTGATCAGATCTTTACCGCGCTGTACCAAGCCACGCGGCTTCGTCGCCGCAGGGTGATTGTCGGCAATCTGCGCGGCTTCGGTCGCGGCGGCCTTCTTCGTGATTTCGTGCTGGGAGATTGCGGCCGGCTTGTGTTTGCCACGCAATGCTTTCTTGATACGAAACAAATTTTCCACGCCGCGAAACACCGGTGTTGCTGCAACCTTCACCGTCGCAGGAATCTTTTTGAGTAGCTCACGATCGATTGGTGAGTTGGGAGGATAATATGGCTCCGCCACGGTCAACACCGTCAGGTCCCAACCCAACTCGGGCAGATAGCGCACAAAGCGCACGGTGCGGTGCACGCCGGCGCGTGCCAACGGCGGAAAGATGTACGCGATTACGAGAACTTTCTTGCGGGAAGTCAGCACAATTTCAACCTATGGACAAAAAATAACCACGGAGAGCAAGGACACATGAAACAGTCATCCGTGCTGTCAGTGGTTCTTCTAGTACTTGGATTGATGGAGTAGTGGAGTTTTGGAGCAATGGAATAACGCGCACCATCACTCCACAACTCCATTACTCCCACTGTCTCACCAACACACGCCGTGATAATTCGGCTGCGATTTGCCGCTGTCAGCAAGCATGCGCACGAGGTCAATGACAACTTGCTCGGAGCGGCGTTTACTGAAAACTTCACCGAATTCTTTATTGCTGTTGCCGATGACAATCACTTCGGCAAAATCCACAACTTCTTCCAACGAGCGTGCGAGCAGGCACGAGAGGTGGGGAATCTCCTTCTCGATGTACTCTTTATTGCCGCCCATTAAGCGCGCCATGGAAACGTCGCGATCATAGATGCGAATATCATAACCTTTGCCGAGCAAAGTCTCGGTAAGGCGCACGAGCGGGCTTTCACGCAAATCATCCGTGCCGGCCTTGAAGCTGAGGCCCAAGATGCCGACCTTGCGCTTGCCCTGCGCCAGAATCATATCGACGGCACGTTTGACGTGGAGCTCGTTGCTGGGCAGAATCGATTCCAACAGAGGCAGGTCGAGATCATGCGCGCGCGCGTGATACAGCAATGCGCGCAAATCTTTGGGCAAGCATGAGCCGCCAAAAGCAAAACCCGGCCGCAGATAGGCTTTCGAAAGATTGAGCTTGGCGTCTTGAAAGAAAATGTCCATCACTTCATGGCTATCGACGCCGAGCGCTTTGCAATAACTGCCCAACTCATTCGCGAACGAGATCTTGAGCGCATGATAGATATTGCTCGCGTATTTTACCGTCTCCGCCACTTCCACGCTGGTCGTGAGAAACGGCGCTTTGATTTCCGCGTAGAGCTGGCGCACCATGTCGGCAGTGACCTCTTCACGCACGCCCACGAGTGTAAACGGGGGCGCATCAAAGTCGCGCACGGAACTCCCTTCGCGCAAAAATTCCGGATTAAAACACAGACCGAACCCGGCGCCGAGGCGCTTGCCGGACTCGCGTTCGAGCAAGGGAATAAGCTGGCGATTCACCGTGCCCGGCACCACCGTGCTGCGCACCACCACCACGTGATACTGGCTCTTGTTGCGCAACGCGAGGGCAATCGACTTGGTCACGTTGAGTACGCTACTCATGCTCAACGAGCCGTTGCCGTTACTCGGCGTGCCAACACATATCAAACTCAAATCGGTATCGGCTATTGCGCCATCGACATCGGCCGTAGCGCGTAAACGTCCGTTTTGCACTTGCGCTTGTACAATGTCACCAATTTCATCTTCGACGATCGGGCTTTTACCATCATTGAGCAATGCCACTTTGAGTGGGTTGACATCCACGCCAATCACCTCATGGCCGTTTCTGGCGAAACACGCGCTCGTGACGGTTCCTACATAGCCCAGCCCAAAAATGCTAATCTTCATGTCATCCTCATAGACTATTCGGGTTTCCCTACCGCTCACCTCGCTCGCGCGAGCAAGACGTTTGCACAAACCAAATCCTATGGTCAACCCATTAACAACTTTACAAAATCAATTTCAATACAACAATCTACCCACAATTCGACGTATTGCGCAACGTGTAAGCGTGGCCGTCGCAGCGTGGCGTAATAAAGCGGAAACAATTCGCCGGTCTAGCTTCTAAACTTTCCCAGCTCTATCGTTGCAATCACTTCGTGCAACTCGGGCACGGTGCGCACGC
>JABWAN010000443.1 GCA_013361015.1 Candidatus Zhuqueibacterota bacterium
CCCGAAATTTGGAGCCGCATGCGTGTGGTCACGATTTTCAATCCCGTGCTGGCTGCAGCAAGCGGACCGAAATATGGTCTGCTCGAAGAATTCCAAGAAGAGTTGCTCCAAGACGGCGTGCCGGTGGAAAACAATATGCTCGATCCCATGCGCCGAATGTTCGACAACTTTGAAAACATACTTGAGGAATCCTGGGGCAGCGCCGAACGGATTTTCGATGCCAACGACGTTGACATCATCTTCGCGCTTACCGCATCTCACACCCATACGCGCGCGTTTGCGCATTTTTCAGATTGGATCGAGCATGATGAGGCCAACCCTTTGAGCAACCCGGTGGATCGCGCCGGCAAATGTTTCACCTACACCGCAGCGCCTTGCGTGATTTCGGCAGATGCCGATGAGCCTGCACGCGAGCATAAATGCACCTCGACCACGCCCACGTTGGGCGATATTGTCTTCCCGGAATTAACGAATCGCACCAATGCGCTGGCTCCTCCCGGTTTTCGCGCGGTGCATGACTATTGCGCGACGCGGCCGGGCCGCATCGCGCTCAATGTGATCAGTGCGCGCCACAAAACTTACATCCACGAATTCGCGCACGCCATGTCTTCCGCATTTCACGGCCCCATTGCGGATGAATACGTCGATTGCTTCATTCTGAAAAAACTCGGCAGTGAGGAAAAATGCACGCAGGAAAAGCACTTCTTCGTCAATCGCATCGATCGTAATATCGACGCCACCGAGCCGATTCCCGTTCCGAAAGTCTTCGCGGATTACAATTGCGTGCAATACCATTCCGATTTGGCGCACCCCTCGGCGGAGGAAGAATGGACCGGCTACTTCCCGGACAAGCTCGACAAGACTACGCCCTGCGTGATGGATCGCGACATCACCGGCTACTATCGTTTTGATGAATTGCTCAGTTCATTCATTTATGATCGCATGATGGCCAAAGTCTCGCGGCCTGCAAAGTGCGTGCATCAAATTGAACCCGTGCCTCCATCCGAATAAGCCGTCAATACTGCTGTTTAATACGCTCCGCCTCGAATTTATCTTTCTATAGGAGACAAAGCCATGATGCCCTTGCATCCCAGCTTCCGCAAATTGGTGCTGGAACATATTCCCCAGCTCGATCGCGAAGACTTGGATAATTACGACGGCCTGCTGGCGCTGCGCTTGGAGTTTGTGCACCGCAGAAGCCACGTCGCCGGGCCGCCTCCTCCAATACCAATCCCACCCAATCCCGATGATCAAGGCCCGAAGGACGATTCCGGCAAGCCCAGAGACGGAGACAATCGTCGCACGCCTCGCCGCCCTCCCGAGGGAGAAGACCGACGACAAGGCACGCCGCGCGAAGAGCTTGATCATTTGATAGAGGAAACCACGCGGCGAGCGAACGCGATCATCGCGCCATATCGTCCGCAATTTGATGCGTTGCACAAGCTTTGGTCCGCGCGCCGGAACTTGGCGTTGCATCAAGGCGGTATGCTGCAAATTCCAACAAGCCGAGAAGGATTGCAGGGTTTCGCAAACGCATTGGGAAGCTACTTGCGCGTGCAGGTGCAAACTTTTCCGGTGTTGGCAAAGGGTCGTCTCAAGAGCCCTTCGTTCGTGGGCCGTTGGGCAGCAATCGTTGTGATGGTTAGCCTGATACTCTACGGCCTCAGCTCGCTGGCAAAGGGCGACAACGGCAATTTCCCGCGACCGCCGAAAGACCCGGATTCGACGGCGGTGCAGCAGTAATCTCCCGCGTGACGATGCAATGACGCTCTCAACCTCTCTGGCTTTATGAAAAAGTACGCATTGGCAGGATTGGTTCTTGTTGCCGGTTTGGCCGCGGCGGCCTATTGGCGGTGCAATCGTGCCACGACACTTGTAGATCTTCAGAAAGAAATCCTGTTCGCGAAGAGCGCGACGGATTCCTCCCAAGTATATGCCCGCCTGCAGAAGTATTATTTGACCCTTGAAATTCCTGACAGCTTGGGCTTGGTGGATAGTGTCGCGAATGAGGTGGCAACGCTTTTGGATACGACCAAACTCAAACACGAAGCCTTGCTGGAGATGATGTCCTCAATCTCCAACGAGGAGAATGTTTATAAAGCTGAAGGCCGGCTGCAGAACGGTTTGGAAAAAGCCTTCATTGCGCGCGCGCAAGGGCAGGAGCAGTTGTGTGACGAGCTTTTCAATCACATGAAAATGAATTCGCCCAGAATCGATGCGGGGCTGGGCGTGACATATTGGGAGCCTTTTCTAACGCAAGCCGCGCGGTTTACACCGGAGCAGGCAAGGTTTTGGCTGAAAGCCAAACGCGCCGCGGCGAAATGCTTTGAGCTTCACAATAGAAGCAAGCGTTGGGAAAAGGGCGAAAAATATGGCGCTCTCAGCCTGCAATATTTGGAGCGCGCGCCCGACGAAAGATTGCGTCTCGACCTCGTGCAACGCCTGCAGGTGATCCTCTATGATTATCGCGGGCTGACGGATTTGTCGTTCCTTTTGGCGCAGCGCGCTGAGCTACGCGCGCACGCGATCGGCTATCAATTGCGCGCGATGGGGATTCTTTTTAATTATGCCAATGCCAAGCATAGCGCCGGACAGGATCACGAGGCGTTCAAATTGTTTCAAGAACTCATCGCCGCCACCGCGAAATATCATCAAGTGCCGAATATGGATTGGTACCGCACGAACGGTCTTTTGCGCCTTGCCTATGTTTATTGGCAATTGGGGCGATACGAGGACGCTCTTCGCGCATGCGCGGAAGTCGAGCAGCGTCAGCCCGGCAGCAACGAGACTATTAATCTGAATATCGTGCGAGGCAATGTGCAGCTTCGCTTGGGGAACTATGATTTGACCGAGTCCGAATATCGTGCTGCAATTCTGTTGGCGCACAAAGAGGGAGAGTACGACAACGAGGCCATGGCTTATAACAATCTCGGGTCGATGTTTTATAATCTCAAGGAATATGAAAAAGCCTTGGCAAACTATCGCCGCGCGCAGGAGGTAATCGAACGTGGTAATGCCGAAGACTTTGCCACGAGGACTATTATTCTAGGTAACATGGCCGAAGTTTGGGTGGCGCGCGAGGAGACTGAAAAATTTCAACAGTTGCTCGAGGAGGCCAATCATTTCATACAGGCGGTGCCCTTGGCACATCGTAAGGCGCAACTCCTGCGAAACCTGGGCAAGCTAAATTTGCTAAACCAAAAGCATGAAGCTGCTTTCGATTACTTTGCGAGAGCTGCAGCCATGTATGAAAAAAGCGGGCTTCTGCGTTTGGGGTTGGAAAATGAATTTTATCTCGCACAATGCGATCTCAAACTCAAAAAATATTCTGAAGCAAAAACGAGGCTGGCCAGGGCGTTGGAGGAGGCACGGCAAATCAATGAGCCGGAGAGAATCATCGACGCCTACGGCATGCTTGCCCAAATTGCACAAGAGCAAAGCGAGCTAGAGAGCGCAATAGCTACCTCTAATCAGCTCATCGCTGAAATCGAATCGTTCAGCGCCCGCTTGCACAACACCGAGCGCTTGGTGCTTTATCGAAATAAAATCGACGAGTATCTCAAGAGCGCGGTGTGCTACGAAATTCAACGGGGTAGAATCGATCTCGCGTGGGAGAAGCTCGATTATGAAAAAGGCCGTGCCTTGAAAACGACTTCCAATGGTTATCGTGACGGCGGGCCGGTTCGTTTCGTGAATTTGGACGAAGTGCAGAATGCGCTCGACGCGAAAAGCCTTGTCGTTGATTACTTGATGACGGCAGATTCACTTTATGCCTTTGTTTTAGCAGCAAAAAGCCGAAAACTTTTGCGCAAGCCCATCAACAGAAATGAGCTGCAGAAAAGAGCGGAAGATTATAACCACGCTATTCGCAGTACGAACACCGTTTTCACACCGTATAATGCTTCTGCCATACAAGACCATTTCAAATTGACTACCATTCTGGGCCGGCAATTATATGAAGCGCTGATGGTATGGCCGGATTTTGAACTCTGCGCAAACGAAGAGCGCAAGCTTTACCTCATCCCGGATGCGTTTTTGTATGAAGTGCCCTTTTCTACTCTTGTGGTTGACACCTCCAGCAAAGCGGTTACTTTTGTAATTCAAGCGGCGGCGGTTCTTCAGATACCTAGCCTTTCGTTTCTGCTCTCGCGTGTGGGAGCGCAAAATAAGTTACCATCACAAACGGCAAAGGTGTTGCTCAGCGCCGATCCGGCTTTTTCCAAAAGTTCGACGCTCATACAATCGGTTCAGGAAAAGTATCCGGGCGCCACGCTTTTAGAAACGGCTCAATCGCCGCTTGATAAAGACGTCGTTTTGACTGCCCTCGCCGCAAAATCGGACTATGAGCTCCAACTCTATGTCGGCCATAGCGTTTCGAACAGCGAAGATCCCGATCTGTCTTTTATTAAGATGGCAATTCGAAATCAGGTGAGCGGCAAAATCGACACGCTTGCAATTACGCTTGCCGATTTGAAAAAACTTCCCAGCCTTGCGGCGCAATTTGTATTCTTGATAGGCTGTGAGACCGCGCAAGGAAAACTCTTGCAAGGTACCGGCCTGGTCGGACTACAGTATGGATTTTTATCGTTGGGGGCGAAGCGCGTGCAAGCAAGCCTCTGGCGTATCCCGGCCGAGGAAGCTATTACTCAAACGCAAGATCTCCTCATGCATTGGGCACAAAATGCTCCCTCCGTGTGGACTTTGCGAGAGATTCAATTGCAGTACATTTCAAAGTACAGCAATGGGAGTATTTACCTGCAACCCCACCCATATCTGTGGGGGAGCTACGTGTTGGTAACGACGATGAATGAAAACTAACTCGACGGAGGTTTATTATGATGAACATTGCTTTAGAAGAAGGCTCTGGCAAAGGCGGCGGTGGCCCGGAAGATGATCCTCGGTTTGGTGGAATAGCCGTGCGCGCACAGGGTCTCTTGACCCTCGCCTTTGGCTTTGCACTCGGCGTGGCGTTGTGCCTGCTCTTTTGGCTCATAAGCAGGTTTCCGCCAAGTGCGGCAGTGAGAGATTTGGTCGCACCGTTTGCAGCGGGGTGGGTGTTCTTGGCGGGCTTCATTGTCGGCACAGTCGCCGCGGGCATTTACAACCTGCTCGTCGTGCGGCGCGTCAATCTCTTCGGCCTGGAAAGCAGCGTGGATTAACGCTTCGGCGCGCAACGTTTCGTGATCACGGTCAACCGATATGGTGATGAACCCCCTATCGGTTGGCCGCCTGGTTTTTGCACCGCCCTCATTTCCAGCTTTGTTTCTGCCACAACCTCACCACGCTTGCAAATTTCTTTCAGCCTCTTTACTTTGCCAAAAAGTTTGGAACTATATCGCCAGCATTGCAATGCGCACGCCTCTCGTTTACGGCATCATCCTCAACTTCAACGGCAAACCGCTTTTGCTCGAAACGCTCGCTTCCGTCACGCAAATCGTCTATCCCAATTTTAAAATCATTGTTGTGGACAATGGCTCCACCGACGACAGCCAGGC